>NZ_PJBS01000115.1 GCF_002836055.1 Psychroflexus sp. MES1-P1E | reverse complement strand
TAAAAACAAACTAAACGAAATCGGAATTTACTATCACCATTTTTCTGGCGACTTACAAAATGAACGGATAAAGATAGAAAACGAAATGCTAAGGCTCTAAAGATTGTGGAAAAAGGCCTAAGGCTAGACTATATAAAAATATAGGCCAAGGCCATGGCGAATTTAGAGGTTGTAGCCCGGTTTTTAATTTTTTGGAATGATAGCAAAATAGCAAGTAGAAATAGGCAGGTTATTTCATTGCAGACCCTAAGTTTGAAACTTGGAATTTAATTCTTCAACGATTACTTCTATTTTTTTATTTCTATCGTCTTTGTCCAAAATCACTGCTGGAGCTTGCCTCACTTTGCAGTCAATAATTGCACAACGTTCGCAGGTTACGCCAACTTCTTGTTTTTTAATAGTCGGATCTTCTAAAAATTTCAACTTGCGTTCTAATTGCTTATTCATTAGTAACCCAATACTTATACTTCTATATTGATTGTGTTTAAAAGGATCTTTAGTTGCAGATGAGAAGACTAAATACTTTGTGTCATGACCTGGGTAATTAGAAATTTGAATATCAAATTCATGAGAATTATTGCTTTCACTTATTTCTTTTAAAACGTTCAAGGAGACCCAACGTCTACAATAATGCTCATTGCTTTCATTGGCCCGAGGTGAATGCTGATGAGATAAATGAAGTTCTTTGTTTAAGTGAAATTCTTCAGAACCTGATTTATGAGTAAACCTTAGAAAAAATAAATTTTTAATATTAAATGCTTTGGGCAAAATATTGGTCAAACGTTGATAGAATAATTCTGGTGAAGTGTTGAAAGCTCTCAACATTTTAAGAAATAGAGCTTCATCAAAAGTCTCTTTTTCAAAAATGGTCTCTAAGGTTAAGGTCAATTCATTTTTAGGAATAATGAGCGCTCCAGCAAAATAGGAGGCATAAAAATTATTGAGCACCTGCTCAAAACTCTGGAATTTAATCCATGGAAAAGTATGTAACCTATCCGTAATTTCTAAATAATTATAGGCGATTTCTTTAGCATAAATAAACGTTCGCTGTCCTTCATCAATGCCATTGGCAAGTAATAGGGTTTTGGTTTTAGGTACAAAAACAGATCGCAAATTCCCTAAAGCTTCATATTTACTTAATTCTCTGTTGTTAATAATGTAGTCATACTCTTCAATTAATATGTCTTCTAGATCACTAGAGGAGAGGGGTTTTGTTAAATCCACTTGATAGGCTTTTGAAAAATTTAAGGCCTGTTGTTCTAAATCATCAAAATAATTATTATTTGCTTCTTGAAATGAACGTACAGAGGCAAGGAAAAAACTTTCTCTACTAAAGTTATAATGCTGTGCAATTTCAATTATAGTACTTATAAATGCGTTTACTTTTACAGGTGCATTGGCTACAATATCTATTAAATTACTTTCCTTAATTCCGAAAAGCTCTAGTGGTATTTCCTTTAATATTTTAGACTGCAACAATTCGCCTATGGGGGCCAAATTTTTATCCAACTTTAAAGAAACCATTTGATCATAAGGAACTTCCAGTTTCTCTGAAAGTGTAGCAATTTTATCTGGCTTAGGATATTTTTTTCCATTTTCAATTTCATTCAAATAAGACTTTGATAAACCAGAAAGTTTAGACAATCCGAATAAAGACAATTTCTTTTCAGTCCTTATCTGCTTTAGCTTTAATCCAAATATGAGCTTGATATAATTTTCTTCCATAAAAACAAATATAGGCTTTTTTGCGAATATTATTATTTTGCGAATATTCACATTTAGCGAACGTTCGCTTGTGTATTATGAATCTTTGTTATACTATTGTAATGTAAATCAATAATATTATGGAACATACGCACTTAAAACAACCCAAATTAAATTTTTCAAAAGATGTAATTAATTACTATCCAGACATTCTTACAGATGAAGCACTTCACTTTTTAACCTTGCTTCATGAAAAATTTAATTCAGAGCGATTAGAATTATTATATAATCGCTTAGAACAACAAAAAGTATTTGACAAAGGTCATTTTCCTGAATTCCCAAAAGAAACTGAAGCTATTAGAAAAGGGGAATGGACAGCTGGAAATATCCCACATGATCTACAAGATAGGCGTGTGGAGATTACAGGTCCTGTAGATAGAAAAATGATAATAAATGCTTTGAATTCTGGGACCAAAACATTTATGGCAGATCTGGAAGACAGCACAGCACCTAGTTGGAAAAATACTATTGAAGGGCAGCAAAATTTAATCGACGCTAATGATAAAACCATTTCTTTGCTAGATTCAAAACGAGGCAAATCTTATAATTTGAATCAAGAAACAGCAGTTTTAATGGTAAGAACCAGAGGCTTACATTTAAACGAGAGACATATTATAATCAATAATGAAGAAAGTTCAGGAAGTTTAACTGATTTTGGCTTATATGTATTTCATAACGTCAAAACAATGTTAGAAAACGGAACTGCGCCCTATTTTTACCTACCGAAATTAGAACATTATTTAGAAGCGCGATGGTGGAATAAAGTGTTTGAATTTGCACAAGACTACCTCGAGGTACCTATCGGAACATTTAAGGCAACTGTTTTAATAGAAACTATTACGGCAAGTTTTCAGTTAGACGAAATCATTTTTGAACTTAAAGATCATATCGTAGGTTTAAATTGTGGCCGTTGGGATTATATATTTTCATATATCAAAAAATTCAGAAACCATCCAAATTTTGTTGTGCCAAACCGTGATCAAGTGACCATGACAACCCCTTTTATGGATGCGTATTCTAAACTTGTGATTCAACGTTGTCATAAACGTGGTATTCTTGCGATAGGAGGGATGGCAGCTCAAATTCCAATTAAAAATGATGAAAAAGCCAATACTGATGCTTTGGAAAAAGTTCGTCAAGATAAAGAGCGTGAAGTTAAAAATGGCCATGACGGGACATGGGTTGCACATCCTGCATTAGTTGAAGTCGCTATGGTAGAATTTAATAAACACATGCCAATGCCAAATCAATTACATATCACTCGTGACGATATCACCATTACTGAAAAAGATTTAGTAGAACTCCCTAAAGGCACTGTAACAGAAGCTGGAATTAGAAAGAACATTAATGTTGGGGTATTATATACTGAAGCTTGGTTGCGAGGTCATGGCGCTGTCGCCCTTTATAATTTAATGGAAGATGCAGCGACTGCTGAAATTTCAAGAACACAAGTCTGGCAGTGGTTAAAAAATGAAGTAAAACTCGAAGATGGTAGAAAATTTAATATGGAATTGTACAAAGACCTATTTAACGATGAAGTCAAAAAAATTAAGGCTGAATTCGGTGAAGAACAGTTGAGGAACAGCAAGTTTGAATTGGCTTTCAATCTTTTTGATGAGTTGGTTGTTTCAGTAAAATTTGAAGAGTTTCTAACCCTTTTAGCGTATAAACACATTTAGGGTCTATTATGAAATAACCCATCTATTCCTACTTGTTCTTTTACTCGCCAGCTACATTAAAAATACTCGCCATATCTAGTGTTATGTCTGTGTTTTTGATTTACTGCCAAATAAAATAGCAGTAAATAATTCAGGCACTTTATTTTATATCACACACCTAATAAAAAAATGTCTCGCAACTACTGCAATAGTTTACGAGACTTAATTATCAAAATCTAGAATAACCTTAATAATCAATACAAAACTATGAAAAATTTACAGAAAACAAATTACAGCTCTGCATTACAGACTGTAAGAACCCTTAAAGAAAAGTATGGAGAAAGCTGGAACGCCATACATCCTGAAAGCGTAGCTAGAATGGCTACTCAGAATCGTTTTAAAACAGGTTTAGACATCGCTATATATACAGCAGCTATCATGAGAAAAGATATGGCAGCTTACGATGCAGATTCGTCTAAATTTACTCAATCTCTTGGTTGCTGGCATGGTTTTGTAGCGCAGCAAAAAATGATAGCTATTAAAAAGCATCACAAAACGACCAGTAAAAAGTATTTATATCTTTCTGGTTGGATGGTTGCTGCATTGCGTTCAGAATTTGGACCATTGCCAGATCAATCTATGCATGAAAAAACGGCTGTTCCATCTTTGATAAGTGAAATTTATGATTTCTTGCGCCAAGCCGATGCTATTGAGTTAAATGATTTATTTAAAAGACTTGAAAGAGGAGAAGATGTGCAAGATCAAATTGACAACTTTGAGACCCATGTAGTTCCTATTATAGCTGATATCGATGCTGGTTTTGGAAACGAAGAAGCAACCTACTTGTTAACCAAAAAAATGATTCAAGCTGGTGCTTGTGCTATTCAGATTGAAAATCAAGTTTCTGATGCCAAACAATGTGGTCATCAAGATGGAAAAGTAACTGTGCCTCATGAAGATTTTATTGCGAAGCTAAATGCGATTAGATATGCGTTTTTAGAATTAGGTGTAGAAGACGGGATTATAGTCGCTAGAACAGATTCTGAAGGAGCTGGCTTAACCCAGAAATTGCCTGTTAGTCTCGAACCTGGAGATTTAGCTTCTCAATATTTAGCCTTTGTAGAAGCCGAAGAAATTGACGTGAAAGAGGCTCGACAAGATGATGTCCTTCTTAAAAGGGACGGCAAATTAGTGAGACCTTTAAGATTAGCCAATGGGTTGTATAAATTTAAAGAGGGCTCTAATATAGATAGAGTTGTATTAGATTGTATTACAAGTCTTCAAAATGGGGCAGATCTTTTATGGATTGAAACGCCAACTCCAAATGTGAAACAAATTGCGCATATGGTAAACAGAATCAAAGAAGTTGTCCCTTCTGCTAAATTGGTTTACAATAATTCGCCATCTTTTAACTGGACGCTAAACTTCCGTAATCAAGTCTATGAAGAAATGCTTGCAGAAGGTGAAAATATGACAGCTTATGATAGGAATAATCTAATGGATTCACACTATGATGCTACAGAATTATGCTATCGCGCAGATGAGAAAATTAAGACCTTCCAAACAGATAGTGCAAGAGATGCAGGGATTTTCCATCACCTAATTACCTTACCAACCTATCATACTACCGCTCTTCATATGAATGAGTTAACCAAAGGATATTTTTCAGAAGAAGGCATGTTGGCTTATGTAAAAGGGGTACAGAGACAAGAAATCCGTAACAAGGTTTCTTGTGTTAAACATCAACGCATGGCAGGATCCGATTTAGGAGACGATCACAAAAGTTTTTTTGCTGGAGACAAAGCTATAAAAGCAGGAGGGGAGAAGAATACAAGTAATCAGTTTGAAATCGATAAAAAGCTTGAAAAACGAGAACTTGTTACAGATAAATAATTCTATAAAGTGATGAATGTGGTATGTACTAGTATCACATTTATCAATGCTATTTTTGAAAAACATCACTTTTAAAATACCTTTTAAATAGGGTGACAATAGCTGATTTTCAGGATAAATATAAAGACCTCTTAAATTGTGTTGACCCTATTTTTAATCATTTCAGAAAGAAAAAATCATCATAAGGTAAAACTACAATACTAAAGTTATTTGAAGACAACTCTTTAGTCAGGAAGCAATTAAAATCTGATGGTACAGGCAAAGAACTAGTTGTAGATGGGGGGTGGCTCTTTGCATTGTGCATTATTAGGTAATCAGTTAGCCACACTAGCCACAGAGGATAAGTGGAATGGCATTATTATAAATGGGTGTCTTCGCGATACTCAACTCATTAATTCTATAGAAATAGACATAAGAGCTCTAAACACTTCTCCTGTTAAAAGGATTAAACACAATAGTGGAGAAACAGATAGTATAGTAAAACTTGGGGGGTGTTAATTTCATTTATGGTGATTATACCTATGTAGATTCAGATGGTATTCTTATTTGCAAATATAATTTGATTAATAAAATACAAAAAAATGAAAGGCAGAAAATTACTTATGATTCCAGGCCCAATTGAGTTTGAACCAGAGGTATTACAGGCTATGGGCATGGCGACTACTAGTCATGTAGCCCCAAATTTTATCGAGGTTTTTGGACACAGCCTTGAGCTGATGAGAGAGGTTTGGAAATCACCCAATTGTCAACCCTTTATTGTTGCAGGGACTGGTACATTGGCTATGGATATGGCAGCTGCAAATCTTATAGAAGAAAAAGACCGTGTACTCGTCATTTCTTCAGGGTACTTTGGTAAACGGTTTAAAGATATTTTGGATCGTTATGGAGCAAAAACGACTATTTTAGAAGCTCCTCTAGGTGAAGTTGTACCTCTTGAAGCTATTGAAAAAGAGCTAAAAGCGAAGCAGTATAAAGCTTTGACTATAACACATGTAGACACCTCTACCGGAATATTAGTAGATCCGAAACCTATAGCAAAATTAGCCCAAAAATATAATACTATAAGTATTTTGGACGGTGTATGCTCGGTTGCAGGAGAAGCCATAAATCAAGATGAATGGGGACTTGACGTTGTTTTAACGGGGTCTCAAAAAGCCATTGGCGTACCTCCAGGGCTTGCGCTTTTAATGGTATCTGAAAAAGCGATGGGAGTTTAGGAAAATAGGAAAACCCCTGTATGCAGTTATTATGCAGATTGGAATAATTGGTTACCTGTAATGAGCGCTTACGAAGAAAGAAGACCTTCGTATTTCGGAACACCAGCAGTTAACTTAATTGTGGTATTAGAAACCAGTTTGAAGATAATTTGTAAAGAAGGCATAACTGAAAGGGTTAAGAGGCATCAAATTTATGCAATGGCATTTCGAGCAGCGATAGCATCATTAAATCTAAAGATACTTCCAAAAACAAATAAAATTGCCGCTAATACTTTAACAGCAATTTACTATCCCAAAGGCGTCGATGGCGCTGCATTACGTTCTAAAATGGGCAATAATAATATTATAGTTGCAGGGGGATTACTTTCAGAAATAAAAGCCTCTTATTTTAGAATAGGTCACATGGGTTCTGTGTCATCAAATGATCTTATTGCAGTATTAGCTGCCTTAGAACATGTATTATTAGAGTTAGGACATGAAATAATAGTTGGAAAAAGCCTTCAAACTTTTCAAAAAAAACTTTTAAAAACCGATAGTTTGACCTTTAAATGCTAGAATTGAAATTGGTTAGAGGAATTAAAACGCTAAGAGGTTGAAATTCAATTAGGAAAAACAGATGAATCTTATATAATTCATAGCATTGAACACTGTAATATTGAACGCAAATGAAACCCACAATACAAGCATTGTGGTGTTATTAGTGCAGAAGATGGTACCCGCTGTTTTCTTAATGTTATTTCATTATTCAATGGGTTTATCTCCATTATTACCATACTGGTGAAAGCTGTTAAATTTGGTGATAAAATTTCTTTGTTTTTTACTAAAGTCTTGGACAAAACCAAATTTGAATTGCTGGAAGAGGATACTGTTGTGGAGATAGTGAATAGAGACTATTGGGAAGAGAAAGCTAACAAGAAAATGTTGAAGATAGTAGATACTGTCATCAGTCATTTAGACGATTTGAAAGAGGACTATAACTTGAACCATAACAAAAATTATATCGGTATTAAAAAAAAATGGTGTAGCCAAGAATTTCGTGAAATTTAAGCCGAAAAAATTCAGTAATTATACATATAAAACTGGTGAAGTTAGAAGAGTACGATGAACTTTTAGAAGACTATGGTATAGACAAAATAGAGTATAAAAAGACATGAAAACAATACAGGTTTGAAAAAAAAGTCTTAACATGTTAATAATTAATGGATTAAAAACATGTTAAGATTTAATTTGTGGAGTCGGGGAGAAGTAGTTCGAACTTTTTGAATGAAGATGTGGAGTTAATTATCTCTAAGTCAAATGGTTTTTAATGGTCTTCATTGAGTCTAATGTATCTCTTTTATAAAACATTTAAATAGCGATCTTTCATTTTTAAGAACAAAAATGAGGTGTCTATCAGTTTTAGAGCTTTAACTCTATTT
>NZ_PJBS01000114.1 GCF_002836055.1 Psychroflexus sp. MES1-P1E | reverse complement strand
AATATATTCAATAATTCTATAGAATTACGCGAGCATATTTTTTTGATTTACAAACATTAAATACCAATTTAATATGAAATATAAAAATCAAGGACACAAAGTTAAATCACATCAATTAAGCGGAGTGTGGATTAATGAACCAGATATTATGTTTACTGAATTTGTTGATGCATCCATCAGCAAAAACGAGTCAATATTTAGACATCAGTTTGACGATAGTAGTAAGCCGACAACATTTTTTGACATCTGTTACGTATCAGATAAACTAGAAATTACACCTGAAAGATTGACTCAAGCAATTTTTAAAGATGAAATAGAAGTTCAGCTTAATTTTGCTCAAGACAAACCACCATTCATCACAATTCACTATCGGTTTATTGTCGACGGGCGTTTTGCTGTTTTTCACGTTGATGAACTTCCGAATATTCTCCCAAACTGACAAAACCGAAAATTACTTTTTTTGGGTTTATAGTTACTTTATTAAGAATTGACCGAGCAATGTCTGAATCTAAATTATGCCATTTAATAATTTTCATAATAACAATTTGCTAACAATGCATAAAATTAAGCTGGCATTGATGGTCTTTTGGACCGCTTTTAACTCTTAATTAATCTATTAATGGCGGACAGTTTCGAGCCATTAAAAGCCCGACTAATCTCATACTAACCGTTATCGATAATTAGAGACAAAATTCATAAACTTTAGCCCAAATAAACTTTAACTTTTAGGGAATGTTAAGTGATAAAATTAAAATATGAAAAGAAATATGATATTAAACCTTGCAATTACATCATTATCATTAATTTTTTAGTTGTGTTCGGAATAAGATGTCTTAATGACATTGGATTAAGAAGCTCACCGAAGTTCAATTTTCTGTTTTGGGAATGGAGCAAAGACGATGATAAAAGTAAAGAACAAATTAAAGCATTAAATATTGAACTAAGAGCCGTTTACGTAAAAGGAGAAATAGTCATCGGGCTGATGTTAATGCTGGATAGAAAACATATAGATAAAATAAGTGATTTAACTTTAATCTATAAGATGCCAATCCATGAAACTAAATCGGGTTTAAAAATGACATTGTTTAACCAAGAAGGTTTTATCTATAGCAATAAATCAATTTTTTATCCATTGTCTGCAGATAAAGATATTGAGTTAGAAATGGAGTTTGATTTGAAAAATGCTATGATGGCACCACATATTGATAAAGATAAATTCCGCAACAATTACATAGAACGTCGCAATAAAGAGGGAATGTTAATTGCAACTTGGAGAGATGTTTATGATGTAAGACAAACAAAAAAATGGAAGTATTCAAAATATTTAGAACTTATTGAATCTTATAAGAAAAATAACGGATTCTTGTTAAATGGAAATTCGTTTGTTTGTAACAAAACTCTACCACCAATGGCAGCCGATTAACGAGAAGAAAGTAAATGAACTTAGAATAAAATAACTACTGCCAATAACTAAGCATATGGCGCGCCGATAGGCTAGCGCTATATACCTTGAACACCATATAAAATTAATTGCTTGGTTCTAGACTATTTACGAAAGTCCTCGCGGACTTTCTATTTGTGATTTATTTGCTAACTTTAATGCTTGAAACACGCTAGCGTTAATTAGTCACCACACCCTTTTATACTTCCAATATCCTTTCCTTTATTGCAAAAGCGATAGTCCTTCCCCAAGTTCCCTTTGGCTCTGATTTAGCATAATGTTCTAATGCCCAGAAAATCACATCTTCTACTTTTTCAGGATGTGCTTGATCATTTAATTCGTTTAACAAAATTTCTTTTGAAGTAATCATTTTTTTTGACATCTTATTTATTTTTCTAAGTGGTTTTTAATTAAGTCAGCCCTATTTGTAAAAGCCTGTCTTAATTTTATATCAGCAATGTTATTCTACTACAAAAACTCAATAAGTTTGATAAGCGCATAAATGATGATGTCTATCAAAAGGATAATGTTGTAAGGCCTAAATGAATTTTCCATAATTTAAAGCTATTTTACATTTACCATTAAATTGCAATGTGCTTAAATTAGGTTACAACTATTGCAGTTTCTACCTATTAAAGGTGCTTCTATAATATCATCACTACCGCAAATATTGCAAACCTTGTAAGCAATATAATGATTTGCTAACATTGGATAAAATTTATGCGTTTGTAAGTTCTTGTTTTTCTTTGAATTGATTTTCAAATTTTTGTTTACCAATTGCAGAGATGGCAGGACCTACGGAATCGAAGCCAATAGACTTGACGAGCTTATTATATAATTGAATAAGGATTGTTTTTAATATTTAGTAAACCTAAAATGTTAATTAAATGAATGATTAATCAACATTTTTTGAGTGTTGATTTATAAACCTTATTTTTTTTAAATATTCATAAAATTAAATTAATTTTATTAGCTAAACCTATAGATTGCTGGAGCTAGATCTTGTGTGGAGAACTTTGTGGATAACTATGCAACTTTTTAAACGTTTAGCATATAAGTAATAGCTAAATTTAATTTCTTAAAAGTAGCAAACAAAAAAGCCAAAGTGAGGGACTTTGACTTTTTCTGTAATACTAATTCCCTAAATAAAAAATAATGATAGAAATAGCAATTATTACTGTATCATTAACTTTTTTGATAAGAGAGCTTAGACTTTTCTTTAAAAAATAAAGTTATTCCAAACCTGTCTGTTGTACCAGACAGGTTTTTAGTTAATCAAATATATAAGTATATGTATATAAAAGCAATTAAATTAAGCTTTTCTTTTTTACAACATTAAATATATTCAATAATTCTATAGAATTACGTGAGCATATTTTTTTAATTTTAAGCAATAAAACGAAACGCTAACAAAGTTTAAAATTCATTCCGTAAAAACTCCACGAAATTTTACACATATGTTGGGTGCAATTTAAAAACGAACGGTTGAATTCAATAACTTAACGCAACAAATCTAAATTTATAGATTTGTTACAATGGAAGATAAAAAACACAGACGACTTACCTTAAAAGAGAGGGTTCAAATAGAGACTCTTTTGCAACAAAATAAGACCAAAGCTTACGTCTCAAATCTGATTTTAGTGAATTAATTTCTTAATACAGAATGTTGACGTATTTCAATTAAATAACTGTATTACATAATTCAAATCATAAAATCAACCAAATCGGCCCCTTGCTCTACATCTGTGATTTCAAGTAAATCACTGCAATGAATATTGAAACCCTTTTTATTTAATAAACTAGCGGTTTTATTCCAAGCTTGGTATTCAGTTTTATCGGGATAAGCAATTATATTATATTCTTTAACTGGGTTAAGCATACTTTCCTTAAAACATGTTTTACTTCCTGTTGCTAACCACATAAAACCAGGTAACTTAAGACTCATAATAATAGCTGTCTTTTCTGACTCTACTACGCAAATTGTATCACCTTTTGTGATACTAGATGTATTACACAAACCAAATAAACATTGATTCAAATTAAAATCATTCATTTTCAGCTGTTTATGAATCCAACTGATGTGATTAAACGGCTTTTTAACCCGTTTGCCTGTAATACAATCGTAATTCATAATCTTCCCACCTCTTATATTATTTGATTCATCTATTTGCCAAAATATAGTTGCACCATCCCAGTAATTTGTTGAACCAATAACATATTTACTGAGCGCTCGATAAACATCCTCATTATCAAACTGATTTAAGAGGTAGTTTATAAAGTTGTTTTGATACCTATTGTGTTTAAAATGAGATAGTAATTTTTTATCATGGTATGAAGGATCTCTAACATTTAAGGGAGTATTCGAATTTGAGACAATTACTTCACTATCATTTGGCTTTTTAAAATACCCGCACTTACACTCCCTGTCGCATCTTCCATCTGTTTCGTTCAGATAGTGATTTGTTTCATTATCTATAAATTTCACAAATGTTTTTTTCTGGCAACTTGGACATTTAAACTTCTTGCTTGATTTGTCTAATCTGAATTTGTACATTTTTGAATTGTAAAATTTACTCGTACCATTCGTACTTATATTTGAGTACGAATGGTACGATTGGACTATGCCTTTTGAATGTAATTTTCTAACAGATACTTTAGTGCATCTTTTTCAGTAAAATCGGGTAAAGAATTTTTCTTTTTGGGTAGCTTACTCTTTTTAATAGTATCTTTTCTGAGCATATCAGACAGCTTAATAAACTCTTCCTTAGAAAGAGCTTTAGCGATCGTATATACATCAGAAGCAAGCATTTATATACCTAATTTTTTTCTTCTTTTCCTTATTCCAGCTTCGCTTAAACCAAGTCTTTTGCCAATTTCCACATTAGTCAAACCTTCTGAAATTAATTGCTTCATTTGCTCATCTCTTTCATCTAAATCCGAGGTATCATAAGTTTTAAGATGTTTTCTCTCCTCATCATAACTTATAAATTGAAACCCTAAAAAATTTGTCGTCTTTTCTATGCTGCACAGTATTATGTTTTCAGAGTGATACAAATGCTCTGTATTACGTTGCTTAATTTGTTTGATATATTTATAAGAATAGTCTTGAGAACTTGTCCCTATTACAAACGAACTATCGCAGAAATTCATTAACATTTTACTTCCTGCTAAATGATCTTTCGTTAAAGGTTTACTTTCATCTCGTTTTGGAGTATGAGCAAGAACAAGGATGGATAAGTTTAATTTCTTTGATAATTTTTTAAGCGTTTTCATCAAAACCAAAGCATCTTTAGCTTTTTCATTTTCACTACTTAAAAAAGTGAGATTATCAATAATTAAAACAGACACATTATATTTTTTGACTGTATCCTCCAAAGTGTTGCATAAGTAATCTTCAACTCCTTTATAATTTTTCGGGATGTCAAGCTCAGTATCTATCTCAGCTCTTAAAAAATTAGAACTAAATTGATGATGATTGTGATAGTCCTCTGAATATCGATTTTCAAATTGCTTGTCGGATAATTCAAAATCCATATAAAGAACCCTCTGAGGTTTACTTTCTAGCTTAAATCCTGATACTGGCATTCCTCTGCTGATACTTTCCCCGATCTGAACAGCTAAAACAGATTTACCATTATTGGTATCAGAGAATAAAATACAAACTTCGTTTTCGTACCAAAGCTCACTAAAGAGCATATTAGGTATAGGCCTGTTTTTAGCATCCTCAATCCATAAGTTGGCTTTTTTGACAATAAGACACCCAGACTTAAATTTATTATTTTCAAGCTTCTCTTTATTCTTAGATAGATCTTCGGCTATGAGATCGATTTTGTTTTTTAGCATACTGAGACTTTTAGTAGTGATGTTTTTTAGTTTTTAATCAATGCTTAACGGTACATAGAGCTAAAAATCATCCATATCTAAGTATATAACTTCAAAATCATGTTTGTCCCATTTAGGTTTGGACTCCTTATAATCATGGTCCTCTAAATAGTTTTCAATAATTTCTCTTAAAACAGTAGAAATTTTTTCATCTTTTTCTTCGGCTAGAACTTGAAGCTTTTCTTTTTGATTTTCGCTAATCCTAAAATTGATTGTAGTCAACATGATTTTTCTTTTTTAAATTATTTATAAAATAAAACTTATTAAAAAAGTATGTTGAGTTTAGACAAACAGGTAACTCCCTAATTAATAAGATTTAACTAGGGTAAAAATGAAGAAAAGCTGTTTGTTTTAGTGTGTAATAATTTGGGTATTCTCTAGGTATTTTTGGGTATTTTCAAGTGATTTTAGGTAATTAATTGAAAAAGGTCATTTTTTCAATTAAACTCTTTCCATTTATGTTGAATAAGCTTCATTCTAAGCTCGTGTTCATTGTTATTCGGATCACTTAATTGTATTTTACTTATATTAAGATCAAAATAGTTATTAACAATCTCTTTAAATAATGTAGCCTTAGGTATCTTAATTTTCAACTCTTTTTTAAAAGAGAAATATAGGCTTATAACGTAACCATAAAACTTATTTTCTTTGAAGCTTAATTGTTCTTCAATAAATTCGATTTGCTTTAAAGAATAAAATTGATCTGGATAGTTCTCATAAATCTGTATTGCGATACTTTTTGGAGTGAAGAAATCTTCATCCTCAATGTCAAACAACTTATTTAAGTAAATAAGAATAGATAGGTTGTATTCAAAACTAAATATATTCTGAATTACATCATCTGTTTCAAAAAGTTTTCGATCAAACTTCTCTTTTAGTCCTAATAAATAGTCTATAATGATAGGATGAAGTTTTCTAAGCTGATATATTAAGTCTTCTCTGGCATCAAACAGGGTTTTAAATCGTTTTTCAGGGACTATCTCATTATTAGCATTATATTCTAACCCAATTTGTCTGTCCCCTATTGCTCGTTTAAAATAGGCATCAAAATAGACTAATCCTTTTATCCTCTTTTTCTTGTCAGACAAAGTAAAAGTTTCATCTTCAAATTGGATTTTAAACTGTATTAAGTCAGTACCAATTCCACTGGCATAGTGTTTCAATAAAAACTCATATACCTCTTTGGCTAGTTCAGGTTTAAACTCATATTTAAGATTGTTATTAGATAAAGAAATAGTAGTTTCTGAGAAACCAAATTTATCAGTTTCAGTTAAGCCTGATGAACTATAAGTTTTAACCAATAAACCATGATCTAATAAGTATTGTATTTTTTCTTCTGAATCAAGCTTTTCTAAATCTTTTTGATTTAAACATCTAAAATATTTACTCCTCATTTTTTAAGTGTTTACTGTAGTCCTCTGGCAATACTGCATCTATATCTCTTAAGTATGCTTCTAAGGCTCTCATTGTGGTATGCCCAGTAATTAACTGTAACTTACTCTTTATTTCCATAGGTGTTTTTGTTTTAGCAAACTCTTTATAAAGTTTAGTGATAAATGTATGTCTAAAACTGTACAAGCCATAATCTATACCTAATCCAAAGTGATCTTTTACTTTTTTGAACTGTTTAGTAAAAAAGTCTCTCTTGTTTCCTTCTTTGGTTTCCCAAGCCTCACCAATTTTATCTGGTGTAAACAAATAATCATTTTTGTTCATTTTTGATAAATCAGGCAACTGTTCAATTAAAATATCAGGGATAATTTTAATTTTTACTAGTTTGTTCTTAGCTCTAACATAAACTTTTTTGTCGGTAACATCTATATCACCAACTTTTAGTCGGCATACTTCTATTGGGCGCAAATAATTATATGAAACAAATTGAACAAAAAGATATAACACATTATCATTAGCCTTTAAATACTCAAATATATTTTTTTGCTCTTTGGGTGTATACGTTTTATTACGTTCTGGTTTAGATTGTAATACATTGATTTCTCTCACAAAATTAGTTTGTATTACATCATTGTCAACTAGCGTTTGAAACAATGAGCCTAAATCTGTTCTTGTATTATTCCTGTTTTTTGGACTTGTTTTTTGTAATACAGTATTTAAATAACGTATTACAAGCTTTTTATCTATTGTAGTTATATCCTTTTTTAAGTCAATCTTTTCAGCTTTAAGCCATTCTTTGAAGCGATTTATTCTACTTTTAAATCTAACGTAAGAATTTTCATTGAGTACTTTTTCTTTAGTATTCAAACCTAACGTAACAGCCTCATCTATGCTGCATAAAACAGGTGCTGGTTCATCTTTCGATTCTTTTTCAACGACCTTGTTTACATTTTTTGACTTTTGAGATTTTTCCTTTGGATTAAGAATTTCATTTTCGATAAATTCTTCTAAGGAAGAGTTGTCTTTGTAAGGATTAAAACCTTCTGCTAATACATAAGCTAGGCTTTCTTGTAATTTTGATAGAATGTGATAACGGCTCTTTTTATCTTTATATTGGTTTGCTCCACCCTTAATATTGGTTTGCCTAGCTAATTTACCAGTTTTTGGATTTCTAAAGGAGTAATACACATACCATCTTTTAGATAAAGCTTCCTTTTTCTCTCTATTAGAAAGCTTAGACCAAGAATTAATGTCTACCCCACCTGTAAAGATTTTGGGTTCGGAATAATCTAGTTTCATATCAGAATCGTGTACTTTACCGTGTACTTTTTGTAAAAGA
>NZ_PJBS01000113.1 GCF_002836055.1 Psychroflexus sp. MES1-P1E | reverse complement strand
AAGAGGCTCTTTCAGAAGAAATCATATAGAATTGACAATACATACGTCTAGGTTAAAGTCAATTGAAGGACAACTTAAGTCGTAAAAAAAGGTCGGACATCTAGTTTGCAAAAATTATAAAAAAGGTTACTTGATAAATTTTGACTTTTCTCATGTAGGGTTAGCAACTATCTAGGATACGAGACAGGATTCCAAAAAAGTTATCTCATATAAAAAATTAGTCAACTTCGTGACCCCGTGAAGCCTCCAATATCAAAAACCAATCCTGTAAACTTAACTCTATAGTTAAAGCCTCTTTTAGAGCCTTTAACCTTTTAGGTTGTGTAGTTCCCACAACAGGCCTAATCCCAACAGTATGCTGGTTTAAAAAGGCAATAGCAAGTTGAGCTTTTTCACACTCATACCTTATTGCCATTTCTCCTAGCACTTTATCTAGAGATAGATTATCTTCATGTAGCCTATGTAAGCTTCCTAAAGGACTCCAAGCCATCGTTAGAATTTGTTTAGAAGAATGGTGCTGAAGGATATCATTTGTAAAAGGCTGATAATGGTTTAATGAACATTGCAACTGGTGTCCTTCTACTTCTACATGCGCGCTTAATAAATCGATTTGCTGTGTTGTAAAATTAGAGACGCCAAAGTGTTTAATTTTGCCTTGTTCTTTTAAATAGATAATAGATTTAGCAATCTCTTGCAGATCCATCAATGGACTTGGTCTGTGGAGTAGAAACGCATCTAAATAGTCACAATTCAAATTAGAGATAGATTGCTCTGCTTGTGCTATAATATATTCTGAATCATATTGATAATGCTTCACTCGATTATCTCGAGTGGAGTTTGGCAGTTGTAGCCCACATTTAGAAATTAACTGAATGGATTCTCGTTTGATTTTACTTTCTGTAAAAGCCTTACCAAACTCAGCTTCCGTGGTATATTCACCATAAATATCTGCATGATCAAAGGTGGTAACACCAAGGCTGAGACAGTCTTCAATTTGACTCGCCATTTGGCGGGTAGACAGTTGTTTTCCCCATCTACCCCAAGTCATACATCCTTGTATAAGTTTAGAAGTATACATCCGTAATTTTTTTGTTGTTAATAACCGAGTTTATGTCTCACCCGTTTCAAGACTCCTCCAGCTACCTCTTTTGCTTTACTAGCCCCTATGCTTAATAGTCCGTCGATTTCTGGTTTATTGTTCATGAAATAATCAAACTTTTTCCGTTCTTCAGAATAAGTAGTGACAATCAAATCGAATAACGCTTGCTTCGCATGACCATACCCAAAACCTCCAGCTAAGTAGTTTGACTTTAACTCTTCGACTTGAGTTTTAGAGCCTATTAATTTATAAATCTGAAATACATTACACGTTTCAGGATCTTTGGGGTCTTCTAATGGAGTACTGTCCGTTTCGATTTGCATGATTTGTTTGCGCAATTTCTTATCGGTCTGGAAAATAATAATCGCATTGCCTTTAGACTTACTCATTTTAGCACCATCGGTCCCAGGGACATATTTTGAAGATTCAGATAATTTGGCTTCAGGCAGCACAAAGGTCTCGCCATATTGAGCATGGAAACGTTCGGCCACATCTCTGGTCATTTCTATATGTTGTAATTGATCTTTACCAACGGGAATGAATTCAGCATCATAAAGCAAAATATCTGCTGCCATCAACATAGGATAGCTGAATAAGCCAGCATTAACATCGCTCAACCGATCTGCTTTGTCTTTAAACGAATGAGCTAGAGTAAGGCGTTGGTATGGAAACATACAGTTTAAGTACCACATGAGTTCAGTCACTTGTGGAACGTCACTTTGCCTATAAAAGGTCGATTTTTCGACATCTAATCCAAAGGCAAGCCAAGTGGCAGCAGTTGCATATGTGTTTTCTTTTAAGACTTCAGCGTCCTTTATTTGGGTAAGAGAATGTAGATTGGCAATAAATAGAAACGACTCATTCTTTGGAGAATTAGCCATTTCAATAGCAGGAATAATTGCCCCTAATAAATTTCCCAAATGTGGAGTTCCAGTGCTCTGGACACCCGTTAATATTCTAGACATAAAATGGATATATTACAAATTGAGTCAAAGATAAATGTTTTGTTCAACCGAACCCATTCAATTTATTAAATTTGCGAACTATGATATGGATTAAGAATATTTTGATAGTTGTTTGGAGGATTTGGTTTTACATCATTGTGATCATCCCCCTTGTAATTCTATTGCCTTTTCTACTCGTGACCACATCAAAAGAAAAATGGTATCCTAGTACTTTCCATATTGGTAAACTTTGGGCGACCATTGTATTATACGGCATGGGTTTTTTTCCGAAAGTAACTTACAATACTCATCTCGATAAGAGAAGAAGCTATATGCTAACAGCCAACCACTCGAGTATGATTGATATTATGATGATGATTTATGTTTCCAAAACTCCTTTTGTATTCATCGGAAAACGGGAGTTAGCCAAACTTCCTGTCTTTGGATTAATCTATAGACGCTCTTGTATTTTGGTAAACAGAGGGAATGCAAAAAGTAGAAAAGATGCTTTCGTTGAAGCCCAAAGACGCCTAAAAAATGGGGTCAGTATCTGTATTTTCCCGGAAGGTGGCGTCCCCGATGATATTACAAAGGTTCTAGATGAATTTAAAGACGGTGCCTTTCGACTCTCCATAGAGCATCAAATTCCTATTGTGCCCATCTCATTTCCCGATAGTAAAAAAAGATTCCGCTATTGCTTTACCTCAGGAAGTCCAGGTGTTTTAAGAGCTGTTGTTCACCCTTTAATTCATACCAAAGGAGTTGAACTTACTTTTAAAAACCGTAAGCGTCTTAAGCAAGAGACTGCTGAAGCTATAGCCTCCAAACTTTACTGGTAACACTTACTTCCTATTATATTTACATTGAGCTTTTTATATGGCATAATGCCAAATTATCTTAGGAATAGTATACAGGTTGAAAATGAAGATGAGTTTTATGCTGGTTTATCCATTAATTATACAACATCAGGCTTAGAGTTTTTTAATAAAAATGAAACAATTGATTTAAATGAATCAGAGATCTTTGAGATGTTGAAAAACTCGACCTTTATCAATTCCATAGTGGCCCAAGCATCGGTTATTCTACGTTTACTTCTAATAATCACAAAGAATCTATTAGATTTTAGATAAGTGACGACATGGACGTCTCCACTAATACCTAAAATTATGACTAAGCCTGACTATTTGATAGTATGAAAAAAGCTGAAAACCACTTGAAGTTTCAAGCAATTTTTCCATTCTGACTATATCAAGGCTTTTTATTCTTTAGAACTAACGCGATGATTGCCGAAAAGAAAACTCCAGACCCTAAGTTATTAAAAATCGCTTGACTGATATAGCTGTTGAGATTGTAAATTTGTTCCAAGCCTTCCCTCGGAATCCCTTGCGCTGCTCTTACCTCAACAATATTTGAAAAGAATTCTGGAGTCACAAGTTCTACCATGGTGTAAACAGATGCTGGAGATAAGCCTCCAATTACCGCTGAAAGGACTACTCCTGAAATAAATGCCTTTTGCCAAGTAATTTCACCTTTGTAATAACGCTCTCGCTTTTCACGAATCGCTAACACATACACCAAAATTTGAGGAACCATCAGCCAGAACGAAAATATAGCTTGACTACTAACGTGTTCATCATGATAGCCTAAGTATTTTTCTAAATAAACCCAAGCGATACTAATAGCCGTATAAACAGAAGCCCACTTTAATTCAATTTCAAATTTCTTCATCCTTGAATCTTGACATTAATGGTTCATCAATACCCACTCTCCTTTATCGATTAAAGGAATCGCTTGCTTATACTTCATGGATTTTTCTTCTCCAGAACCCACATGCTTTATAGTCACTTTATCGTTTCTCCCAATTTTTGGCTGCTCTCTAACAATGGTTTCAACAACCTGCTGTTGTTGGCTAGCCTGAGCTCCGGCCTTTCGAGATTGAGCTGCACGCTCGTCTAAATTTTGGATCTCTTCTTTTTCTGTCTGTAGCTGCTCTTTGGAATTTCGCTGCCTAGCTTCGGTGATTTGACCTGGTTCACGCTGCGGTAACTCTCCTTTCAACAAGAAAGAAATCACCTCTTTATTCACCTCTTCGATCATGACTTTAAAAAGTTCAAAAGCTTCGAACTTGTAAATCAATAAAGGGTCTTTTTGTTCGTGAACAGCCAATTGAACACTTTGCTTTAACTCATCCATTTTACGAAGGTGGTTTTTCCAAGCTTCATCGATAATGGCTAAAGAAATATTCTTTTCAAAGTCTGTAATCAAGTCTTTACCTTCAGTTTCGTAAGCTCTCTTTAAGTTTGTAACGACTTGAAGTGTCTTTTGGCCATCGGTAAATGGAACTGCAATACGTTCAAATTTTTCTCCCCGCTTCTCAAACACTTGTTTGATTACTGGAAAAGCCTCTTCAGCATTGTTTATCATTTTAGCTTTGTAGTTTTCATAAGCTTGTTTGTAAACAATTCCAGCCGTTTTTTGAACAGGTTGCTTTTCAAATTCTGCTTTAGATACTGGAGAGTTCATCGAAAAGAAACGAATCAACTCAAACTCAAAGTTTTCAAAGTCAGTATTGGCATTATTGAAATCTGTGATCACCTCGGCAGTGTCGAAAATCATATTGGCAATATCGATTCTCAATCGCTCACCATAAAGTGCGTTATAACGTCTCTTATAGATAACTTCTCTTTGTGCGTTCATCACATCATCATACTCCAGCAAACGCTTACGAATGCCGAAGTTATTTTCTTCTACTTTTTTCTGAGCGCGTTCTATAGATTTTGAAATCATAGAATGTTGGATCACTTCTCCCTCTTCCAAGCCCATTCTATCCATCAATTTGGCAATCTTCTCACTACCAAATAAACGCATCAAGTTATCTTCTAGGGACACATAAAACTGAGAGCTTCCTGGATCTCCTTGACGACCAGCACGTCCTCTCAACTGTCTATCGACACGTCTAGAATCGTGACGCTCTGTACCGATGATGGCTAAACCACCAGCATCTTTTACATCTTTAGACAATTTAATATCCGTACCACGGCCAGCCATATTGGTGGCAATAGTTACAATACCTCCTTTACCCGCTTCCGCGACAATATCTGCTTCACGTTTGTGCAATTTAGCATTCAATACATTATGGGGAACCGAGCGCAATTTCAACATACGACTCAGTAATTCTGAAATTTCTACAGAAGTAGTTCCTATTAATATAGGTCTGCCTTTTGCCGAAAGTAATGCCACTTCGTCGATGATGGCATTGTATTTTTCACGCTTAGTTTTAAAGACCTTGTCTTGTTTATCGTCTCTAGAGATGGGCCTATTAGTTGGAATTTCCATGACATCCAACTTGTAGATCTCCCAGAATTCTCCAGCTTCCGTCATTGCTGTACCCGTCATCCCAGATAACTTGTTGTACATTCTAAAGTAATTCTGAAGTGTTACCGTAGCAAATGTTTGGGTTGCATCTTCAATCTTCACATTTTCTTTGGCTTCAATCGCTTGATGAAGACCATCAGAATAACGACGACCGTCCATAATTCTACCGGTTTGCTCATCCACAATTTTCACCTTGTTTTCCATCACCACATACTCGGTGTCTTTTTCAAACAAAGTATAGGCTTTCAGCAATTGTCTTAGCGTATGGATTCGTTCGCTCTTAACACTAAAATCTCTATATAACTCTTCTTTTTTCTCTGCTTCTTCTTCTTTAGGTAAACCTTGCTTTTCGATTTGAGCGATTTCCACCCCGATTTCAGGCATTACAAAGAAGTCTTTATTATCCTCTCCAGAAAGGAAATCAATTCCTTTATCGGTCAGGTCTATCTGGTTGCTTTTCTCTTCAATAGTAAAATACAGTTCGGCATCTACCTTATGCATTTCCCTATTGTTGTCTTGCATATAAAAGTTTTCAGTTTTCTGGAGTAATTGCTTTACCCCTTCTTCACTTAAAAATTTGATTAAGGCCTTATTTTTTGGCAAACCACGAAATACTCTCAGCAGTTGTAGTCCACCTTCTTTGGTTTCTCCTTCTTTGATCTGTTTTTTAGCTATTGCTAAAACACCAGTTAAGTGTTTACGTTGAACTTCAACAATTTGAGCAATTTGTGGTTTTAAATTTTCAAACTCATGCACGTCTCCTTTTGGGACGGGTCCAGAAATAATTAAAGGCGTTCTAGCATCATCGATCAACACAGAATCCACCTCATCCACAATCGCATAATGGTGTGGACGCTGTACCAAATCATCTGGAGAATGACTCATGTTATCTCTCAGATAATCAAAACCAAACTCGTTGTTGGTGCCATAGGTGATATCGGCATTATAAGCTTTCCGTCTAGCTTCGGAATTAGGCTTATAGTAGTCTATACAATCCACACTTAAACCATGAAATTCAAATATAGGAGCCATCCAAGCACTATCCCTTTTAGCTAGGTAATCATTCACTGTAACTAGGTGGACGCCATCACCACTTAAAGCGTTTAGGTACATCGGCAAGGTCGCCACTAAGGTTTTACCTTCCCCCGTTTGCATTTCAGCAATTATGCCTTGATGCATAGCAATACCTCCTATCAATTGGACATCATAATGAATCATGTCCCAAGTAATTGGCTTACCAGCAGCATCCCAAGAGTTGTTCCAAATGGCTTTGTCGCCATCTAGGCTCACATAGCCTTTGGAAGCCGAAAGTGTTCTGTCAAATTCTGTAGCACTGGCTTCTAAAGTTGTATTATGAAAAAAACGTTTGGCAGTTTCTTTCACCGTCGCAAAAGCTTCAGGAAGAATATCATTAAGAACCTCTTCAGTCTTTTTATAAATTTCAACCTTTAAATCGTCGATTTCACCATAAAAGTTTTCTTTCACATCAATATCTGGCTCATCTTCAGCCTTCTCCTCAAGCGCATCGATTTGAGACTGCAAGTCTGCTGTGGCTTCTTTAATAATCGTCTTAAAACGAGAGGTGTTTTGACGGAGTTCGTCTATGCTTAGCGCTTCAAACTGACTTTCGAAACTTTTGATTTGATCAACAATTGGAGTAATAGCTTTAAGATCTTTCTTGGTCTTATCGCCTACAAATACTTTTAATACAGAATCTAAAACACCCATATGTGGTTTTATTAATTTAGTAGTTCAAAGGTAACGAAAAAAAAAAGTCTCTTTACGAGACTTTTAGTGTGAATTTGAGAACAGGAAAGTTAATATTCGTCTTCGTTCCAAAGATAATCGTCATCTGTGGGATAATCTGGCCAGATTTCCTCTATAGAGTCGTAAGTGTCGCCTTCATCTTCTATGGATTGTAAGTTTTCTACAACCTCAAGTGGTGCACCAGTTCGTATGGCATAGTCAATTAATTCGTCTTTGGTTGCTGGCCAAGGGGCATCACTTAGGTAAGAAGCAAGTTCTAAAGTCCAATACATTGTAAGGATATTTTAATTTTTGCAAATGTAATTTTTTTAGCTAAACGGTCAACATTTTTAAGAATTATTTCAACCTAAAATTTAGCTAAGCCTCTGATTTCAAAATGCTTTTGAATTTGATCATTTCAAATTTAGTAGCTAGGGGATTTGAAATTTACTCGCATATTAAAATACTTGGAAAACTAATGAATACCAGATAAGGAATATTGAATAAGGATTGATGAACGTAGAATAATGAATAGTGGTTAGTGTTGAGATTGAATATATGTCAGTTCGAGTGAATTTTACTTTTGAAAAAAGTGAAATTTGTATCGAGAACTCAATAAAACTCCTAACTTCATTACACGTCTCGATACAATTTTCTATCGAAAATCACTCGAAATGACATTATGTATTTAACCTTAGTACACCACCTAAACAGATTCCGTATCTCGGCTATCGCCTTGCACGGAATGGGAGAGATTCCTTGTCGAAGTAAAAGAACTTCTTTGTCGGAATGACAATTTCAGGTTCAAAATTACAAGTTTCTCAATAGCTAGAAAACGGCATACTAAATTAAGCCGTAAAAATTGAAGCAAGAGCCTCGTAAAATTTTAGACTGTCTGAGGCTGTTT
>NZ_PJBS01000112.1 GCF_002836055.1 Psychroflexus sp. MES1-P1E | reverse complement strand
ATAAGCTCTCTGAAAAACTTACCGAACTGGGATGGGTTTATTTTATACTTGAATTAATGGTTATGGGAATAATTGTTCTTGTAGAATATAAGTCATATAAAAATTTCGAGTAAAATGAATTGGACTTTTAAGAACTTACATCTTCTGATTTCTTTATCAATTGTATGACCAACAGGACTAATTTACGGCTTTCCATCACTTCTCTCTCAGCAATTAAACATTCAAGTCAACACAATTGACCTTTCAAATATGCTGAAAGCTATATTGTGCCTATATATTGGAATTTCAATCATATGGATTTTAGGAATTTGGAAAAAAGAATATTGGAAATGTGCTACCGAACTGAATATATTATTTATGCTGACTCTTGCAATTGGACGTGCGTTGAGTATGGTAACGGACGAGCCTCCCTCCTGCTCTAAATTTCATAAATTAATTTCTATAATACTATAAAATGAATCACCCCTTTTACTTAAAACCAACTAAAGAACAGCACCAAATTCAAATAAAAATTGGAGTTATCGCTTTATTTTTTAATATAATTGTTTCAGTATTATCAATATTTAGTGGTTTGTATTTTTTTATATGTGTATCAATAGCCATTACCCTTTCTATAATCGCCCCTTTTTTTGATATTCCAGCTCTTAAAAAGCAGGGGAAGTTGATTTATTATTCTACTCTTTTTGTTACTGAAAAAGAGGAGAAAGGAATCATCAAAATTCACGGTGGTTCCTTATTTGATTATGTTTTTGTGATAGACAAAACATTAAGTGGTAAGCAAAAAACCAATTTTATACTGCAGAAGTATTTAGAAGGAATTTTGAATTTAATAGATAGTTGTGAAAAAGACAATAATACTGCTGTCAGAATTAAGGGAACTACGTATATCCTGAATGAAAGAACAGCTCATAAAATTGGGTTGAACATCATTAAAACTGACTTTATTCAAAAACTGATCTTGACATTTAATTATGTAAATATTCTAATATCAAATTCAATTGCAAAACGGAAATTATCATTTCCAAAATTGACAACAATAAAAACGTTTGAAAGTACTGTAGAGGAATTAATTAAACGGAGAGAATTCATTGAAGGATTGAATGATAAATTAAAAAATAAAATAACTTTAAGCCAAAGTCACTAAATAGCCTTAAGTAGATTCGATATGATACTAAATTAAACCTATAGGCTTTTACCAATTTAGCGTTCAAATATCGTATAAAATCAGTTTCTTTTTCACTTACTAATCGTCTTAAAATATAACTATTGCTATGCTTATATTTTTTTCCTCAATTAAGTAAAAAATAATTCAAATTTTTAGTCCAATATTTAAAAAATAAATTGGTGCTAAACAATAAAAGGAATAAGATTTAGCTGATTATTTAAATTTTTTAGAGATTGGCGAAGTATCTTCTTTTCAGTTCCATTGGTGGTTTTTAAATAAATATAATTACAATCTGATTTTGCAAAATAAATACGCCCCTTGTATTTTAAAATAGTCCGACAGCTTTTACAATTTTATACCTTACTCTCCACTCCGTCTCGATATTTGATAAAAAAGCAGTCTCCAGTCTAACTCTATTTTTTAAACATTGGTTTTTACATGTTCATCGCATTTCCTAATTTGATTATTTTTTAAGTTATAATAGTTACTTTTTACGCTATGATTGAAAGATCGCTTGGTTACTGAAGGATTTTTGCTAGAGGCGTAAATGAAATAATTTCAAATATCAGACTTCTAATTTAGTGCCTGACTTTTAAAATCTCGCCTTCCGTCTATTGATTATTGTCTATTGACAATATGCTTTTGACTCTAAAAATAAATCTGCTGTGCCGTACGATAAGTGTTGGCATGCGCATCTATAATGGTTTTTATATCTTTGGAATAGCCTCCGCCCATACTCACCTCAACAGGAATTTCTCGTTGTAAGCACTGCTCAAAAACAAATTCATCTCTTTTTTTACAGCCAGCCACACTGCAACCTAGTTTTCCCAATTTGTCAGTACTCAAAATATCTACTCCAGAAAGGAAGAATATAAAGTTTGGTTTCACCTGATCTATAAGTTTCGGTAAAGTCACTTTTAAAGTCTCTAAATACTGGTCATCATCGCAATTGTCTTCCATGGGAATATCCAAGTCTGAAATTTCTTTTTTGAACGGGTAATTACTTTTTCCGTGCATAGAAAAGGTAAACACTCTATCGTCTTTTTGAAAAATTTCTGCTGTTCCGTTGCCTTGGTGGACGTCTAAATCAACGATAAGAATTTGCTTTGCCAGCTTATTTTGCAAGAGGTAGTGAGCGGCAATAGCTTGATCGTTTAACATACAAAAAGCCTCCCCATGATCTGAATAAGCATGGTGAGTGCCTCCAGCAATATTCATAGAAACACCATATTCTAAAGCATAATTACAGGCTTCAATAGTGCCATTGGTAATGATTCGTTCTCTTTTAACCAATTCTGCAGACAATGGAAACCCAATTTTACGAGCGACTCTTGGTTCTATACTAATGCTGTACAGTTGCTCTAAATAATCTGAGGTATGGACAGACTGTATATAAGTTTCATTATCGAGATTTATTTGTGGCTCAAAGAAATTTTCTGGTTCACACGTTCCCTCATGGAGCAATTGCTTGGGAAGCAAATCATACTTATCCATTGGAAAGCGGTGCCCTTCGGGTAGTGGATGTTTATAAATGGGATGTAAAGCTATTTTGAGCATACTTTAAATAAAGGAAAACCAAAAGTATTTATTTTGAAGTTGTTCTTACTTGAAAAAGAGTTTAAATTTTTGATAAAATTGTTTACTGAATTCTTCACTCGCAACCTTGCCCACTAGTTTTTGATTCATCCAGTTGAGTATCTAGTTTCTTAAATTCAGCTATTACTTTATTTTGGCGTTCTGTTTTCTTAGCCTCTAATATTCCAAATTAGGTAATTTAAAATTCGACGATTTTACAAGATTACCTATACCATTGAGTTAGGCAACAATTTCCTTATTATTTTTATACGGCTTAGGTTTACAATTCAAAATTTAGATAAAAGCAGAATGCCCCAAAGTGAGGAATAAGGTTTTTTATATGCAGAGACCAATTCAAAAGGAAGTAAAAACCTTGGGGAATAAATTGTCGATTTTGGTAAAAGCATCACATCAAGACGTTTTAATACGCTTAAAAATGATGCCATGGATTGATAATAAAACATCAATTATGTTAATGGCTATTTTCTTTCAGTAGCAGAAACAGCCCTCTCTTTTTTATAGGATATTCTGATGAAGACTTAAGAAAGGTGAGTGTCTTAACATAGATTCAGGTAGTTATTTTATAGAGCGGTTTCAGAAGAAATTATTTCAAGACGTAAAGTAACTAACGTATCTAATTAAAACTTAGCAGCATTTGAAAAACAGGGCATTGCTATTTGAGAATGATTAATCTTTCAATAAATCCTTTAATTCAATAAATTCCATACCAATAGCGGTCTGAGTTTCCGTCGCGACTATTCCATTAAAATCAGGATCAAAATCAAAGGATTTAAAATAATAGTGTTTCTCTTTATACGTCCCGTGATGCTCATATACTTCTAGTTGTTTTAACTCTTTCAAAGTACAGCCAGCTGCCTTTAATAATGCTTCTTTACGGATCCAAAACCAATAAAACCGCTCTAGGGAATTTTTAGCATCCAAAATAGACGCCCACTCCACTGCCGTAAATAAATAATTAAATAGTTTTAAATCTATAGTTTTCTTTTTCTCAATATCTATACCAACAGAAAAATTGGTACTAAAAGCTAATACAACGTACCCATTACTATGAGAAATAGAGAAATTATGAACTTTGAAACTGGGTTTTCCTTGTTTAGAATAGCCTATTTCTTCCAATAAAGAAGCTGGTAGTCCGTTTTCAAATAATGCTCTTTTTAACAACAGGCGCCCGGCACTATAACTCAGGGAACTCTCTTCGTCTAAATACCTTTTTGCCCTTTCCTGAAGACTCTTCGGGAGGTTTTTTAATAAAAATTCTTTTGTGAAAGAAGAGTTGTTTTTGGCTATTTTAACTATCCTTATTTTTAGCATTTATTCGGTATTAAGAAATATTTATGATAAAACATAAATCACTCTAATTTATAAATCATTTCTTTACGGTACTAACGGTACATAAATAGTACCGCCAGAACAAATTTAGGTAAATTATATGATTACAAAAGACTACATAATAGAGATAACCACTCAATTATACTTAAAAAACGGTGTGAAAGCGGTCACTATTGCTGACATCACTAAAGAATTAAGCACGTCTAAACGTACGATTTACAATCATTTTATAGATAAAACTGATTTAATGCAAGCCTGTATAGAACGCTATTTGGCTGGTATTAGAAGCAATAACGACGAAATCATTAACAACTGTAGCTCTGCGATTGAAGCGATGGGCATAATTCAACAACAAATTTTAAAAAGAGCGGATTATAGCAATGCTCACTTTTATAAAGATATACTAAAGTATTTCCCTAGTGTCTTAAAAGAATCTTACGAAAAAAATTCAGAATTCGCTTTTCGCGAATTGCTTTATTTAGCCAGATGGGGCGTAAAAGAGGGTTTATTCAGAAAAGACTTAGACCCAGAAGTTACGATGGCTACGGTTCAAACATTGCTAAAATTATGCAACAATACAAAAATATTTCCGTCAGCACAATTTTCTAAAGCCAGGCTTACAGAAGGCATTATGGTCGTTTACCTAAGAGGATTGTGCACCGAAAAAGGACTTTTAGAAGTTGAAAAACAGAAACATCTATACTTAACATAGACTAAAAATTATGGACACTATTAACAGTTCTCTTAAAAAAACACCAGTAGCAATTATTGGTTTGTCTGCAATGTTTGCTGATGCAAGTAATGTACAAGAATATTGGAATAATATTATCAATCAGAAAGATAGTATTGTGGATGTTCCAGAATCGCGTTGGAAAATCGAAGATTATTATGATGCTGACCCTACAATAGCAGATAAAACATATTGTAAAAAAGGAGGGTTTATTCCTGATATTGATTTTAATCCAATGGAATTTGGTTTACCTCCCAATATTTTAGAAGTCACGGATGTGTCTCAATTATTGTCCTTAATAGGAGCTAGAGATGCATTTGAAGATGCTGGTTATGGTAGGGAATCAGGTAAATTTACGGCACTTTTAAAAGAAAAAACCGGCGTAATTTTAGGAGTTGGTGGTGGTCAAAAACTAATTACGCCGTTGACCTCAAGGTTGCAAGCTCCTATTTGGGAAAAAGCCCTAAAAAGTAGTGGCATCAGCGATGCTGATATTCCACACATTATTGAAAAAATGAAGAAAGCATATGTTGGATGGAATGAAAATTCTTTTCCTGGTATGTTAGGGAATGTCATCTCTGGTCGAATCACGAATCGTTTTGACTTAGGAGGCATTAACTCAGTCGTGGATGCGGCCTGTGCGGCCTCACTCTCTGCTATTAAAATGGCAGTCTCAGAATTGATTGAAGGACGATGTGATATGATGCTCACCGGAGGTGTCGATACAGATAATTCTCCTTTTATGTATATGTCATTCTCTAAAACTCCCGCATTTTCACAAAAAGGAAGTATTCGTCCTTTTGATACCGACTCTGACGGCATGTTGATTGGAGAAGGAATTGGAATGTTAGTTTTAAAAAGGTTAGAAGATGCAGAACGTGATGGGGATCGAGTTTATGGGTTACTTACCGGGGTTGGTTCTTCAAGTGATGGGCGTTATAAATCGGTTTATGCGCCACGTCCTCACGGTCAGGCTTTGGCGATGCAACGTGCTTATGACGAAGCAGGCTACGATGCGTCTACGGTAAAATTAATTGAAGGTCACGGCACTGCAACAGGAGCAGGAGATGCTGCCGAGTTTGAGTCAATGTCTATGGTTTTTGGCAAAAGTGACACGACAAAAAATCATATTGCCATTGGTTCTGTGAAATCACAAATAGGGCATACAAAATCGGCTGCAGGTGCTGCTGGAATGATAAAAGCAGCTTTAGCTTTATATCATAAAGTATTGCCGGGTACGATAAACGTTACCAAGCCTCACGAAAAATTTGAGATTGAAAATTCTCCTTTTTATGTCAATGCAAAAACCAGACCTTGGTTTAAAAACGGTGTACCTCGTAGAGCTGGAATATCTGCTTTTGGATTTGGTGGTGTGAACGTGCATTTTGCCATGGAAGAATATGAAAACAAAACGTCCTTTACAGATAGAGTACATCAAACATTTCACAGTATTTACCTTAAAGCTACTGACGCTAACGACTTATTAACGCATCTGAAAAACACAGTTGCTAGATTGAATTCGAAGGAAGCAACGGCGGCATATTATAACTTAAAAGAAAGTTCCAAGCAAGGCACCGCAAAACAAAACGAAGCGCGTTTAGGTTTTGTTGCAGAATCTTTAGAGGATTGTATTTCTAAACTAGAAATTGCAGTCAAACAATTAGAAAATAATAAGAACGCTTGGTCGCACCCAAAGGAAATTTTCTTTAGACCAAACGGAATTTCAAGCAGTATAAAAGTGGCTTCATTATTCTCTGGTCAGGGTTCTCAATATGCTAACATGGCAAAAGAGGCGACGAGTAGTTTTGAAACGCTTCAACAAACAATTGCTGCTTTTGATGCTAAAAAAGGATATGATTTAGCAACTAAAATATATCCGAAGCCTGTGTTTACACCAGAGGATAATGATAGCTTAGAAAAAAATATTACAAATACAGAGTTTGCGCAACCTGCCATAGGGGCCATAAGCTTAGGGTACTACAAGATCTTTAAAAATGCTGGTCTTGTAAGTGATATGGTGGCCGGACATAGTTTTGGTGAGCTTACTGCACTTTGTGCATCAGGCGTACTTAGCGAAAGTGATTATATGACACTCGCCATTGCTCGTGGTAAGGCTATGGCAGGTGAAAATACGAGTGGAGATGCTGGTATGATGTTAGCTGTTAAAGCAGCTACTTCTGAAATTCAGCCTTTAATTGCTAGTATTCCGGGGGTTTCTATTGCAAATATTAACGCCTCAAACCAACTCGTTTTAGGAGGAACAACAGAAGGTATAACGCAAGCAAAAACGCTGTTAGATACTAAAAACTACCGTTCCGTTTTATTACCTGTTTCTGCAGCTTTCCATACGGACTGTGTTGGACACGCACAACAGCCTTTTGAAAAAAGTATACAGGCTATAGAATTCTCAAGCCCCGTGATCCCTGTGTATTCAAATTCGACAGGAAATGCCTACCCAACGGAGACTCCTGAAATTAAAAATATCTTAGCGCAACATATTTTAAATACGGTCGATTTTAAAACTGAAATTGAAAATATGTACGCTGCTGGTGCACGTGTTTTTGTTGAATTTGGGCCTAAATCTATTTTGACCAATCTCGTAAAAGACATCTTAGCTGATAAAGAACATTTTGTGGTGGCAACAAATGCAAAAGCAACTAAAAACAGTGACTTACAAATTAGAGAAGCTGCCGTACAATTACAAGTTCTAGGATGTGAATTAGGAGCCATTGACAGTAACGCACGTCGAGTAGCAGCGCCTTTAGTACAACCAAAAATGGCGGTGAAAATAGCGGGTAACAATTATGTGAGTCCTGCAACACAAAAAGTGTATAATGACGCTTTAAACAACGGGTTTAAAGTGAGCAACGCTACAGAAATTATTAAAACCGTAGAAGTGATCAAGGAAGTGATAAAAGAGGTTCCCGTTTCTATAAATAAAATCAGTACAGACCAAGTTACAGAAGAAGATATGAAGTCTACGATCATTAAAAGCGCCATTGATGGCATTAAGGAAAATCAATCTAAAACATTAGATATGTTCCAAACCATTTTGACGGAACAAAACAAACAAACAGCGCAATTATTAGCCCTTTTATCAGACAATTTTGGAGGGGAACAAAACCCTGAAAATGCTGCTACTGTAGCTATTAAAACACCTGCTGACAAAAGTCCTCCTGCTCCACCAGCTTCAGTTTCATCTCAAATAGTTGAACCCAATAAACCTGCTGCTGCGATACCCGTAATTGAAACCGCCTTACCAACCCAAGAAAATTCGGAAATGCTTGACCTTATGCTAAGCGTCGTTGCAGACAAAACAGGCTATCCTGCTGAAATGTTAGAATTGAGTATGGATATGGAAGCCGATTTAGGAATTGATTCTATCAAACGTGTGGAGATTTTTGGAGCGATCACTGAGCAATCAGATAAGTTAACAGACATCAA
>NZ_PJBS01000111.1 GCF_002836055.1 Psychroflexus sp. MES1-P1E | reverse complement strand
CAAAAACATTTTTAAGATGCAACAATCGTTTAAACAATAATGGTAATTTCGAATTTTTTAATCCTAATATATTTGTTAATCAATATATCATAGACCAAGGCGATTCAATAGCATGCACTCAAGTTGAAGATCATAACTATACATCAGAAATACATACACTAATAAATTCTATTCCTTTTCCTGATATCACTTCAAATGCTAGTGAATTTAAAATATTTGTAAGAGAATTCACCAGTAGAATATTGACATCTGCTACTAGTGTTAATTTAGCTTACACTTTCAACTGGCTTAAAGATGAAATAGTTATCTCTACAACTCAAAATCAAAAAAAAATCGATACTAGGTATTCCATCATCGTTGCGACCGATAAAAATACAAATAGTAATGGTTTTAATATGAATGAGCAGAAGCCTATTGAAATTCGTGTTATTGAAAAAACAGCTGTCGTTTGTAATAGTAAAATTGATATTCTTGGTGCTTTCAGTCCTCAAAATTTAATAGATGAGTTTAATGGCTTTATAAATATTGATGTCTTAGGTGGAAATCTTCTCGAGACAGATTCAAATGGTCTTAAATATCAGTACGAATGGAAAAATGAGGTTGGTGATGTGATTTCTACTGAAAAAAACTTGACTGAGGTCGGTCCAGGTCTATATATAATAACTGTTTACGATAATTCTGTTTCGATTGCTTCGAAAGATGTGGAGTTAGTCATGCCCGATCCTATAGACATTACAGTAAATAGTAAAGATGAAACTTGTGTTTTAAATGAAGATGGCACTATAAAACTTAACATAACTGGTGGAACAGCACCCTACAATATCGTTTGGGATACTGGAGATACAGGTGCAATATTGAACAATCTACAACCCGGAACTTATAAAGCTACCATTATAGATAAGTACAATTGTAATGAAGAAGTTAGTGTTAAAATTGAAGGTGCAAACGTTTTACAAATTGACCATAATACAGAAAGTATAAGCTGTTTTAATGCGGCTGATGGTTTTATAGATGTCAATGTAAATGGTGGTAGACAGTTTACGGATGGTTCTTATGAATACCAATGGAGCGGTCCCAAAGGCTTTGCAAGTACCCAAGCCAGCATCAGTAACTTGTCTATTGGTGGACTCTATACTCTTGTCGTTGCAGATGCAAGCAATTGCAGAGAAGTGCTTGACGTTTTTATCAATAAACCAGCTAAATTAGAAGTGGATTTCCAAACTACTCAAGTAAATTGTTTTGGTGTAGACGATGGAACCATCACTCTTTTCGTAAATGGAGGGACCCCTCCGTATACCTCTAATTTTGGTCTTGGAAATGATACCTTTCTTTTTGAAAATCTTGAACCTGGCATCTATGATATTGAGGTCATGGATGACAACGGGTGTATTGAATTACTTGAAATCGAAATAGAACCAGATTTCGTCAATCAAATTAATCCTCCTCAAGGAGAGCCTTTTCAAGAGTTTTGCATTGAAGATCAACCAATACTTAGTGATCTTAATGTAGAAGGATCAGGTATCAAGTGGTATCTATCACCCTCAAGCTATGAAGCGTTACCTAATGATCATTTAATTGCAGAAAGCACCATTTTATATGCTAGAAATTTTAGTGAATCTTTAAAATGCCTTAGTAGCCAAACTCTAAGAGTTGAAATTCGCATTATTGAGGGTATTCTAAATGTCAACAATTTCATAACAGTTAATGGAAATAACTTAAACGAAAAACTTAATGTCATCAACATGGAATTATTTCCTGAAAATGAAATGAAAATCTACAACCGCTATGGAAAATTAGTTTGGGAAACTACTAACTATGAAAATACAAATAACACTTTTAAAGGAATGTCGAATGTTGGAGGAAAAATTAGCCAATCTAATTTTTTACCAAAGGGAACCTACTTCTATATTTTAAATTATAAATCACCATGTAATAAAAACACTAAAAAAGGATTTATACAAGTGGAAAATAATAACGGATGATACTGAAATTTCTAAAAAATATAGGATATATCTTAGTAATTTTCACCGGGATTGGTGTTCAATTACAAGCTCAAACCGATGTAAAATTATCTAACTTTGTTTATGCACCATTGGTGTATAACCCCGCTTACGCAGGAAGTTCTAATGGTTATAGCGCAAATGCGTTTTATACTTCTCAATGGGTTGGTTTTGATGGTGCACCAGAAACTTTAATCATCACCGGACATGACAAAATCAAGTTCTTTAATCTTGGAGTTGGTTTTGACATAATGAGTGACAATATTGGTGCTACCAAAGAAAATAGAGTAGTTGGAAATGTAGCTTATCACATTAGGCTAAACAAAAACTGGTCTCTTTCTTCAGGTATAAAATTTGGAGTGAATAATTATGCCATTGATTACTCATTGTTTTCTATTGAAGATCAAGTGGAATTTAATGCAAATGGTAATTTATCTAAATTAAGTCCAATCTTTGGAACAGGATTTTTTCTTCACACAGAAAACTTTTTTGCGGGTGTTTCGGTTCCGAATTTTTTAATCACAAATTTTATAGAAGACTTCAGCCAAACAATATCAAGTACTACTCCTAATTATTTTATAACTACGGGCTATAAATTTGAGTTAAAAAGCGAGGTGTATATTCAACCTACAGTAATGGTCAGAGTCACTAAAGGAGCACCATACAGTGCTTTGGTTTCATTTAACTTGAACTGGAAAGATAAGTTTTATGCTAGCACAAATTATGAACATAATGTTACAGCTGGTGCATTTGTTGGTTTTAGGATTACAGATCAAATCATGGCAGGGTATGCCTATGACACATCTATTAACAACTTTGCTCAATATAACGGGGGCATACATTCTTTTATGATCAGCTATAGAGCTAAAGAAAGATTTAGAAGAGATTCTTGCGGCTGCTTCACCTATTAAAAGATCAAAAAAGCTTCATCTATTTAACTTTTAACACAAATCTCAATTGGTCATAATCTATTTAGATTTGTGGTTTTAGATTGAGTGTTTAGATTACTTTTACGAGATCTAAGTTCACTTTATTTAATGGAGTATCAACTCACTCAAAAAGAAGAATTCTGGAACACCTTAACCCACGCTTTTGGACTTATTTTAGCCCTCTCTGGCGTCTGGTGGCTATGGTATAACATTGACTCTCATAACGATAAACTTTTACTTGGTCTTTCGCTCTATTCTGTTTCGCTTGTATTGCTATACACAGCCTCTACCTTATATCATTATACAACAAGAATCCGTTTAAAGCATAAACTGAGAGTTTTAGATCATATCAGTATTTATTTTCTCATTGCAGGAACCTATAGCCCCATTGTATTAACGGTATTAGAAGATAGCTATGGGGCTTTATTATTTTATCTCGTTTGGAGTATCGGAGCCTTGGGAGTGATTCTTAAGCTTTTTTTTACTGGTAGATTTGAAAAAATTTCTCTTCTACTCTACTTGGTAATGGGTTGGCTCATCGCTTTAGATGGCTTTGCCCTTTTTGAGAAATTTTCAAGTTTAGAACTTACAATGCTTATCGCTGGAGGCCTATTTTATTCTGTAGGCATCTATTTTTATGTCAAGCAATCTATGCCTTACAACCATGTGATTTGGCATATTTTTGTTCTTTTAGGAAGCTTCTTTCACTACCTGATGATTTACTCCTCCATCGTTTAATTAGATTTAAGCTTAACAGTTCCCACACTTAAACCATCTGCATAAGATTAGGGATAAATAATAATCAATGAATTTCACCTTGCCTTTAGACATAAATAAACCCAGGTTAAAATTGTCTTAGAGTTTCTATAATTGAAGCATTGTGAGCCACAAACAAATGCTTAGCTACTCTTTATTTATTACATTTGTATAAAATTGCTAACTATGGATACTGCAGTATTAGAAAAAGAGAAATTAGCTACAGAAAATAAAACCAAAACAAGAAGCGGCAAACCTAAATGGTTGCGTGTAAAATTACCAACTGGTGAGAAATACCGAAACCTTAGAAAGCTTGTAGATAAATACGATTTGCACACGATTTGTACCTCTGGGAGTTGCCCAAATATGGGTGAATGTTGGGGAGAAGGGACGGCGACGTTTATGATTTTGGGTAATGTCTGTACTCGCTCTTGTGGTTTTTGTGGTGTAAAAACAGGAAGACCTGAAGATATTGAGTGGGATGAACCAGAAAAAGTGGCACGTTCTATAAAAATTATGAGCGTAAAACATGCTGTAGTCACTTCTGTAGATAGAGATGACTTAAAAGATATGGGTTCCATTATCTGGGCTGAAACCGTTAATGCCATCAGAAGAATGAATCCAACTACAACTCTGGAGACCTTAATTCCTGATTTTCAAGGAAATAAAAGAAATATAGACAGAATTATAGAGGTAGCCCCTGAGGTTGTTTCTCACAATATGGAAACGGTGAGACGTCTAACAAGAGAAGTGAGAATACAAGCTAAATATGATACAAGCCTTGAGGTCTTAAGATACTTAAAAGCACAAGGCATTAAAAGAACTAAGTCTGGTATCATGCTAGGTCTTGGTGAGAAAGAAGAAGAAGTCATCCAAACCATGAAGGACCTAAGAAGTGTAGACGTTGACGTTGTCACAATCGGTCAATATTTACAACCGAGTAAGCAACATTTACCAGTACAGGAATTTATTGTACCTGAGCAATTTGAAACTTATAAGCGAATTGGTAAAGAACTAGGATTCAGACATGTTGAAAGTTCTGCGCTGGTAAGATCTTCTTATAAAGCTCATAAACATTTAGAATAAGAATGCAAAACCATATTAGAGTAGGAATTAATGGCTTTGGTCGTATCGGTCGAAGCCTTTTTCGTTTACTATACCAACATCCTAATATTGAAGTAACAGCTATCAACGATTTATCAGATGCTAGAACGCTTTCTCATCTCCTTAAATACGATAGCGTTCACGGTCAATTTCCTTTTGAAGTGTCTTACAATAAAGAAGGCATTCTAATACAAGGTGAATTATTCCCTTTAACGAGTAGTTCTAAACTCGAAGACTTAAAATGGTCAGACTTTGGAGTGGATACATTAGTAGAGTGTACGGGTCAATTCAAAACTGAAGAAAAGCTAAAATACCATCTTTACGCGGGAGCTAAAAAAGTGATTTTAAGTGTTCCACCAAGTGATGACTCAGTAAAAATGATAGTGCTAGGCGTAAATGACAATGTTCTAGAAGAGGATGATATCATGATTTCTAATGCATCTTGCACAACCAATAATGCTGCTCCAATGCTAAAAGTAATCCATGATGCTTTTCAAGTAGAGCAAGCTTATATTACCACTGTACATTCTTATACATCGGACCAGAGCTTACAGGATAAACCCCACCGAGACTTGCGACGAGCTAGAGCTGCGACACAATCTATTATTCCTACAACCACAGGAGCAGCTAAAGCATTGACCAAAATTTTTCCAGATTTAAATAATGTTATTGGGGGTTGTGGTATACGAGTTCCTGTTCCAAACGGTTCGCTAACCGATATGACTCTGAATGTAAAAACATCTACAAGCATAAAAGAAGTCAATGAATTATTTAAAAAGGCTTCAGAAAATGAACTCAAAGGAATTTTGCAGTATACAGAGGTTCCTCTAGTGAGTATCGATATTGTTGGCAATTCTTATTCCTGTGTTTTTGATGCCGAAATGACCTCAGTGATCGGTGGAAACCTTATTAAACTGATTGGTTGGTATGATAATGAACAAGGATATAGTAGTCGCCTAGTAGATCTTATTTTGAAGATGGGTTAATTTGGATTATTTTTTGCTTAGCCAAGATGATAATTTTATCAAATTGCTCCTGCTGTGATAAATTACTATTATCAATTTTGACAGCATCTTCAGATTGTATTAAAGGTGAGTTTTTACGGTTAGAATCGATCTCATCCCTATGTTCCACGTTTTCTAACACCTCCTCAAACGAGATGTCTTCTCCTTTATCTTTTAATTCTGAATAACGGCGTTTAGCTCTTATTCCTGCGCTTGCCGTCATAAATATTTTTAGTTCCGCCTCAGGAAATACAACACTCCCAATATCTCGGCCATCCATCACGATACCCTTTTGGTCTCCCAGTTCTTTTTGAATTTGAACTAGCTTTTTTCTGACCTCATCAATTTTTGCTATACTACTTACGTGTTCAGAAACTTTCATCGCCCTTATTTCTCGCTCTACATTTTCTCCATTTAAAATCACATCATTAGTCCCTTCTTCTGGATTATATTCAAAATTGATATCAATTGAAGACAAACTATTTATAATATGAGCTATATCCGCAGACCCCTCTTCAATCCAGTTTTGCCTCATACTATAAAGTGTAACCGCTCTGTACATGGCACCTGTGTCCACATATTTATATTCTAAAGCTTTAGCTAATTGTTTGGCAACTGTACTTTTTCCAGTTGAAGAATGGCCGTCTATGGCAATAACGATTGGTTTCATATTAATCTGGGTATTCAATTCTTAAATGGTAGATGTTATTCAATTTTGCCTTTAAAATCTTCTTAATAGATTGAATTTCTTTAAAGGTGATATTGGCGTTGATAAACTGATCCTCTTCAATCTGTTTGTTGATAATTTTTTCAACAAAATCATCAATCAATTGTGTGTTGGGCTCTTTTAAGGATTTACTAGCAGCTTCAACTGCATCACACATCATTAAAATAGCAGTTTCCTTGCTAAATGGAATTGGACCAGGATATCTAAAGTCATCTATAGCAACCTCTCCATCTTCTTCCTCTTTTTGTTTAGCGTAAAAATAATAAACAGTGGAGGTCCCGTGATGAGTTCTTATAAAATCAATAATTCGATCTGGGAGATTTCTACGCTTGGCGATTTCTATACCTTCCAATCTATGACCAATAATAACTTCTGCACTTTCGGTAGGTGATAATTCGTCATGAGGCGAAACAGAAGTGGTTTGGTTTTCTACAAAATAAATTGGATTTTTCATTTTACCTATATCGTGATATAAGGCTCCAACTCTTATTAAAAGTGAATTAGCACCAATTTCATTGGCTGCTGCTTCAGCCAGATTGGCTACGTTTAAGGAGTGGTGGAAAGTCCCCGGAGCAACATTGGATAGTTCCTTCAATAATTTTGAATTTGTATCTGATAGTTCTAAAAGAGATAGGTCTGATACCAAACCAAATATCTTTTCATAAGCGTAAATAAGGGGTTGAACGAATAATAAGCCAACTCCGCTCAATAAGAAATAAATAAAGTTGTTGTAATTAATCTCTGCAATACTTCCTTCTTTGATCATATTGAAAGCGAAATATGCAAAAATATATACTAAAGTGATCTGAACTACAGATATAAATAAGTTTGCCCGTTTGTACAATTCTGAAACTGTCAAAATGGTTACAATTCCTGCAATAATTTGAAGAAACATATATTCAAAACTATTAGGAACTACAAGTCCTAGAATAAGTACTGTGATCACATGTGTGAAAAGCCCTAACCTCGCATCAAAAAAAGCTTTTAAAGTGAGGGGTAAAATACAGACTGGAACTACATAGATATAATCTGTATCCAATCTCATCACCAATAAGGTGAGGAATACTAAAAACAGAATGTTGAAAAATATAAAAGTAATCTTGTTGTTATTATCATAGATATCAGGTCTATACTGTCGTATAAAGAGCAACAACATCAACAAAGACAAAAGTACCAAAAAGGTATAGCCAGTGACAACCACCACAAAAGCTGAAGACTCTAGACTTTGAGACTCATATTCATTTTTAAGAGACCTCAACATTCTTAATTTCTCACCTTCAATAGTTTCTCCTTTTGCAATAATTTTACTGCCTTTACTCACCCTACCTCTAGTGTAAGAAATCTGGTCGAATTTGGATTGGATTTGATTTTGATTGAGTGCTTTGTCATACTCTACATTGACTTTGAAAACTTCAAAGAAAACTTCCAATAAATCATTTCTACTCGATAAGAGATCTGATCCGTCGATTTTTGAATTCAAAAAGGATTTTAAATCTTCTTGTGTGAGTATATCTTTATATAAAACTTCGTTGACGACTTTGTCTTTAATTAAAAAAACAATAGTATAGTTGTTAACACTTTCATCTTTAATACGTATTCCATTTTCATAGACCTCATCTAGTGTTTCAGAAATAAATTCCGAAATGGATAGGTTGTTTTGAAATGAAGAATCCTGAGAGGTGTTTAATTGGTTTTGCCAGCTGATTCTCACCTCCTTTGCCGTATTAACATCATAGTTAAAATAAGGGATATGAGTTTTTAAGATTTTAGATTTTTCTGCAGAAATTTCTTCGCTAGACTTTAAAATCGCAAAGTCAAATGGCGCATATAAGTTTTCATATTGCCATGGTTTACTTTTTATGATTTCATATTTAAATTGACCACCAGTTGGAA
>NZ_PJBS01000311.1 GCF_002836055.1 Psychroflexus sp. MES1-P1E | reverse complement strand
AATTGAAGTGTTTTATAATAAGTGCTATTCTTATAAAAGCCTTATATTTATTGCGACTTGTTACTATTAAACCTTAATTAATTTAAGTTTTAATAGTAAATTTAACCATTAATTGAATATTTAACAGTTAGGAATGTGTGATAACTGATTTTTTTTTCTAGTTTAGAGCAATAATTATAAAATCATATCAATGTTTTTCTAATTTAAAAAAGGAAATGCTTCTCCGAAGAAAAGCATTTCACAACAACAAGCATGAAATTTTCATACTCGCTCACGCTACAAGTATATTGATTTTTCATGAGATCTCTACTTAGGTTAACACCTATGTTTAATAATCTGGCAAGATTTAAACTTGCAACACTTTAATTTATAAATTTAAATATCATGAAAACTTTATTAATTTCATTTTTAATGTTACCCTTATTTAGTCTAAATGCTATTTCTGCAGAAGAAACTTCTATAGAAGTTCAAGAAGGTAATCAATGTACAGCATTCGTAGACTGTGACAATGATGGAGTATTAGATTATTATATGGCAGTAGATTGTGAATTTGCAGCTGATCTTCGAGATCAATTTGAAGATTCTTGTGGATAATATTAATCAAAAGGCTGGGATCAATTTTCCAGCCTTAATTTTTTATAATATGAAATATTTTATTATTTTTATATGTTTAACTAGTCTAAAAGTTTTATCCCAAACTGGTATAGTCAATTACGGCGAAATCCAGAGTATTGATATGGGGGCACCTATTGGTCCAGATTATAAAGCCATGTTAGTGTTTGATAAAAACTACTCTCTATATGTAACAAGGAAAGATTCTTTGGAAGGAGAAAACATATATGAACAGAAATCTTATTTTAATAGTTCAGGGAATGGTCATTATATTACAGTAGCTACCAATCCCAAAGGCTTTCAATATTATTACAATCCTAAGAAAAGAGTTTTTTTTTCTAGAGATTTAGGATTTCAGTACGTTAAAGATAGCACAATAAATATTCTCTGGGATATCCAAGAAGAAACCAAAATGATAGGGATTTATAAAGTACAAAAAGCAACAGCTCATTTTAGAGGGCGAGATTATACCGCTTGGTTTACATCACAAATCCCACTACCTTACGGTCCTTGGAAGTTAGTAGGTTTACCAGGTTTAATTTTGGAAGCTTATGATACCAATAAAGAAATCTATTGGTATTTTAAAAATATAGAATACCCTACTAAGCACTCCCATTTATTAAAACCTATAAACAATCCCAATCCTTCATGGATTTCATTTGAAGAATTTAGAAAAAACCAAATTAAATCCTTTCTTGATGCTAGAATAGGAGGCAGAATGATAGGAGAAAACATGGGGGTATCTGGATCAAAATCTAAAGTTTTGAAAACAAAGACTTATATAGAGGTATATGAAATTAAAGAATAATATTAGCTAGTCATCTTTTTAATCAAAATCTTATTACTTGAAGATCTTTCATTTCATTCTGCTTTTTTCAAGTTTACTTGCGTCTCTTTTAAGTCAAGCCCAAGAGTTAATAATAAAAGGACAAGTTGTAGAAAAGGAAACTAATTTACCTCTTGAAGGGTCGAGTATCGTTATAAGTTCACTTTCCAATAAGATCTTAGGCTACACCTATTCCACAGAAAATGGTAATTATAAGTTATCGGTAAATACGGACGCAGATTCGCTATATGTAAAAGTAAGTAGTTTTGGCTACGAATCTCAACAAATAGCCATCGAGAATTCTCAAGAATCTATTATTAGAAACTTCTCACTTCAACCTAAAGTAGAACAGCTCAACACAGTGGTTTTAGAAACTGAAGAAAAAATTAAGGTGAATAGAGATACGGTGTCCTATCGGGTTTCTGCGTTTACTAATAAGACCGAGCAAACTGTTGAGGATGTTTTAAAAAACCTACCGGGCATAGAAATCGACAACGATGGCAATATAAAAGCTCAGGGCAGAAACATCCAAAAGATACTCATAGAGGGCGATGATTTGGCAGACAGAAATTATAAAACCATCTCTAAAAATCTGGGAGCTGCTGTGCTAAGCAAAGTAGAAGTCATCAATAACTATAGTGAGAACCCTGTGTTGAAGCAGTTTCTTGACAGCGAAGCGGTAGTGCTTAATCTTAAGCTAAAAGACAAAGCTAAATCTATTTGGTTTGGAGGTGCAAAAGCTGGACTAGGAAATGATAGCCGCTACGAAGTGGATCTTAATCTTGGACTCATACGACCAGAAATCAAGTTTCTGGATTTAGGAAATCTCAATTCGATTGGTAAGCCAGCTGGAGAGCAACTCAATAATTATATATATGAACAAATGGGGTTTAATGATTTTGATGAAAATTTCAGTTTGGATCAAGATTCATTTTTAAGATTGCAATCCAGTTCAATTTTGATAGATGATAAGTTTTATGTTGAAAATGAAAGTGTTTCCAATAACCTTTTAGCCAATAAAACCATTTGGAAAGACAGCAAACTAAGAAACTCTTTATTTGTCACTGCAGACCAATTGCAAAGTGATTATTCTAATCTTACCTCCTATTTTTTGCCAGAAGGCGATATTACCTTTAGAGAAGACAATGCTTTTGAAACTCAAAATATCAACTTCAGAAATGATTTTGAAATTAAACATTCAATTGACGAAAATCATTTTATCACCTTTCAAACCGATGTATCTCTTACCAATTCTGATGTGAATCATGAACTCCTTTTTAATTCTAGCGACGAAATAGCTCAGGTTCTTGACGAACGCCGTATTGGATTATCCACCAATGTTCACTTTACCAAAAAGATAACCAACGGCGCACTTACGTTTTATGGCTTTACAGGAGTTGACCAAGATCAACAAGGATTCACCATCAATCCAAACACCATCTCGCCAGATGAATCTTCAAATTCAGAAAAACTCAAAACTGAAATAAAAGATAATACCGTTTATCAAGGTTTGGAAGGCAGTGCGATTTTGAAATTTAATAAACTGACCTATGCTATCAAAGCTGGGATTCTAAATCAGGAACGAGATTTTGACCATGCTTCAAGTGAACGTGTAGGAGCAATTATACATTCTGAAATCGATAGTTTATCGGGAACAAATTCAGAAGCAAGATTCAAATCCTTTGTAAATTTTAAAACTCAATATGAATTTATTCCAGACAAGCTTATTGCTGAAGGCGATCTCGAGCTGTCTAATGTAAATTTAAGGACAAGTACAGATTCCGGAAGTTTTCTTTTTTTTAACCCTAATCTTTCGTTGAGGCTGAGGAAAACAAAGCTAGGCAGTTTTACCATTCGATATAAAAGAATCAATGAATTGCCTAGTTTAAGCGATTTAAACAGCAACTTCATCGTACAAAATTACAGGAGTTTGATTTTGGGACTCGATAGGTTAGAAAGTATTTCCAGAAATCAATATTCGTTTAATTATATCTTTTCCCGTCCTAAAAAGCGAATTTTAATTGAAGCCGGAGTTTCTTATTCTGATTACGATAAACAATTGTCGGCGGATAATTTATTGAGTGAAAATCTCAATTTGACCCAACGAGAATTTATTCCTGGCGGAAGTCTATTGACAGGAAGATTAGGTTTTACTACGTATTTACCCATTGTAGACTCTAGTTTCAAAATCGGTTATACCAAAACCATTTTTGAAAACCCTTCTGTACTGAATGGTGAATTATTCGATATAAGTAATGAGAGCGACTTGTACTATTTCAGAGGAACGACGTACTGGGATGGCATTTTAAACTTTAAATTTTCTGGAAGTGTAAATTCAAATTCAGGAGAAATTGGCGAGTCTACCAACACAAACACCATTTATAATGCAAAGCTTGAAACCATACTCAGGCTTAACGATCGGATATTTGGCAACTTCAGAAATGAAGTCTTTGAAGTGAATTCTGAAATTTATCAGACCAGTAGTTTTAATTTGGAGTACCGACCTAATCAAAAATCTTATGTGTTTGGCATTGATGCTCAAAACATCTTTAATGCCAGATCCTACACGTTTAGTTCCATCACTAATTTCCAGAGAGGTGATTTAGTCTATAGAGCTGTACCTAGATTCTTTGTGGGGTATTTGAAATTTAGGTTTTAGATCTCAATTTTAACTTTAAAGACTAAAATCTGTGAGTAACATTTTGCTTTAGGTTATTATTACCAATCTGTTTCAAGCCATTTTATGAAACCTACCTAAATTAGCAACTAAAATAAATATCATGAAATTACTCAGCTATAGTTTTGCTCTGCTTCTTATGCTAGCCTGTTCTTCTCCGAAAGAAAAAGACAAGGATAAACAAGAGGTTAAAAATAATACCGAAAAACAAACGAAAGCAACTCATCCCCTAGTCGCTTCCTTAGAAAAAGCACATCAACTGGATGCCTTCCAAAAAGAAGATCTGGTAAGTTTCGATATTGAACTCAACTTTAACGGTCAGGACCGACTAAAGGCTAAGATTTATAGTACTACCAATTCATCTCAGGTGAAGGTAGTTAACCAAGAAGGGACAGAGTTGTTTTTTGACGGGTCTGAAGTGTGGATACACCCCGAAGACAGTCTATATCAGGGTGCCAGATTTGATGCTTTAACCTGGTCTTACTTCTTTATGGCTCCCTATAAATTAAACGATATTGGGACATATCATTCTAAAACAAAGCCTTTACCTTATCAAGACGATTCGGTTTTAGAAACCACCAAATTGACTTTTGGCAACAACGTTGGGGACTCTCCAGACGATTGGTATGTGGTCTACCAGCGTAAAGAAGATAATCTTTTAGCTGCTATGGCTTATATTGTCACCTTTGGCGGTAAAAGCGAAGAGAAAGCCTCTCAAAATCCGCATGCGATCAATTATGAAGACTATAAGGAGATTGACAGTATTCCTTTTGCGCACCGCTGGACCTTTTGGAACTGGAGCGAAACTGAAGGATTGAAAGATCAAATTGGAGAAGCCCGTATTTCTAATATTGATCTAACGAAAAATGCTAAAGAAATAAGTAAGAAACAGGGTTCAGTACCTGTTTCTCTTAACTAGAATAAAATCAAAATTATAAGTGTAGCTCCGCTAAGAATCGAACTTAGATCTAAAGTTTAGGAAACTTTTGTTCTATCCATTGAACTACGGAGCTATTATAGATTTAGAATTTCCAAAGTTAGTTGAAAAATTTGAAATGAATATAAAAACCAACACGAACTATGGTATAGAAATTCTAGTCATAAGGCAAGGGCACTGCCGACTTTTTCTTAATCAGATATAAGTATACCGGAAAGTGGTCACTATAGCCATTGGTAAACCCACCATCGGCAAAGGAGCGAAAGGGGTAGCCTTTAAAGCGGCCTTTTGGATTTTGTAAATAATATGGATTAAAAATATTGGCCTGGTAAAGCGTATAGCTTGAGTAATCGGTAGTTCGAATTAAAGGTTTCGAGACTAGAATCATATCAAAGAGATCCCAGGTATCTCTCCAGGCAACGGTGCCAATGCCTTTTTTAAAGAGCTTTTCGAGGGGATTATAAAGTCCTCTTATTCCTACATTTTCAGAAAATTCTTGAGCTTCCAAAACCTCCTTTATGCTTTCGTTATAAGGGCCATCATTAAAATCTCCCATAATTAGGATTTTCGCATAGGGGTCTTGGGTTTGTATAGAATCTTTAATTTTTTTAGTGAGTTTAGCGGCGTTGACGCGATTGGGGCGGCTGCGTTTTTCGCCTCCTCTTCTAGAGGGCCAGTGATTTACGATAAAATGCATCTCCTCACCGTCCAGTTTTCCCTTAACATAAAGCTGATCTCTGGTATACTTCCGTTTGGTTCTATCGGTATCGCTATACAACACGAGTTCGTGGGCCTTGGAGTGGATGGGCCTAAATATGTTTTTTCTATATAGAAATGCCACGTCGATACTCCTTGCGTCTGGCGAGTTGTAATGTATAATCCCGTAATCATAGTCGGATAAGGAGTGGTCGTTTACTAGATCTTGCAACACGTTAAAGTTTTCAACTTCACATACGCCAATCATCGCTGGCGGTTTTCCTGTGACTTCAGACCCTAAGTCTGCAATAACTCTGGCCATGTTTCTGACTTTTGCTCTGTAGATGGTCTCGCGTTCACCTTCTGCGATTTCCATAAGAGGAGAACTTTCATCAAATTTAGTGGGGTCATCTTCAGTATCAAATAAATTTTCCAAATTGTAAAATCCTATAGTATGGATAAGGAATTCTTCTGATCCTTGAGATGGAGGCGTTGTCTTCTGTACCGAAGAACAGCTACACAAAAGGACTATAAATCCCAAAACGAGACCTTGAAGATTCTGACTTGAAATCATCTCATACTAATTACATATAAAGTATAGTATATGTTTGAAATATAAAAATAACATATTTTTTTATTTAAATAGTTGCATTATATAAATAGACTTATGTTAACTTTAATACATAATAGACGGTTATGTTTAGATTTCATTTACTGTTTTATGTATTTCCCCTTATCTTAATGGGGATAGTTGCTACTGCTCAGCAAACTGATGTTAAAGGCATAATCTTGGAAATGGATACAGAACAGCCACTCCCTGGGATAACTATTTCTATTGAAGGGACGGGCATAAAAGTACTGACCGATGAACAAGGAAGATTTATGTTTGTTTCTCAAGATTTGCCCTTAGGGGAGCAAATTTTGGCTGTAAATTCCACTAATTATGAGTCTAAACGTTTTCCGATCATCATCAATGAAGGACAACGACTAGACCTAGGTGAGATTTATCTCACTATTGATTTAAGCGAGGAAAATAGACAGATTAGCACTATTTCTTTATCCGATGATGAGTTGGACGGAGATGATGCTAGCTCTTTTAATATTTCTGGTCTTTTAGCCTCGTCTCAAGATACCTACTTAAGAGCTGCGGCATTTGATTTTAGTGCTGCCTTTTTTAATCCAAGAGGCTTGGATAACGCCAATGGTAAATTACTAATTAATGGCTTGGAAATGAACAAGCAGTTTTCTGGAAGGCCCAACTGGGCGAACTGGGGAGGACTTAACGATGTGCAAAGAAATCGAGTGTTTTCAAAAAATACAGAAGCAAGTGATTACACTATTGGGGATGTAGCAGGGGTCTCTACTATTATAATGAGAGCCTCCAAAATGAGAAAAGGGGGGCGCGTGTCTTTCGCAAGTTCCAACAGAAGCTACCAGGGCAGAATTATGGGAAGTTATAATTCTGGTTTACTCAACGGCGGTTGGTCCTATTCAGTCTTGCTGTCTAGACGTTATGGCGAGGAAGGCTTTAGAGAAGGAACCTTATACGATGCCAATTCTATTTCTGTCTCTGTTGAAAACCAAATTAATGATAAGCATAGTCTCAATTTTACAGGCTTTTATGCCCCCAACAGACGAGGATTAGGAACGGCGGTGACTCAGGAGGTTGTCAACTTAAAAGGTATAGACTACAATCCGAATTGGGGAAGCTATGATGGTGCTCGGCGCAATTCTAGAATTCGTAAAACCGAAGAGCCTATTTTTATGCTAAATCACTATTGGGATATTACCGATCATATTTCTTTAAATACCAATGTGGGCTACCAATTTGGATTCTCCTCTACCTCCCGCGTAGAAAACGGCGGCACGCGATTATTTACAGATCCTAATACTGGTGAACAAGCCTACCTAGGCGGGGCAAGAAATCCTTCGCCTATTTATTATCAAAACTTACCAAGCTATTATTTAAGAGACCCTAACCCCACTCCACTAGATTATCAAGGGGCTTTTTTAGCTCAGCGAGAGTTTCAAAACGATGGACAATTTCAATGGGAGGATCTTTACTTTGCCAATTTCTTAAATCAGAATAGGGGTGGAAATTCTACTTATGCTATCCAATCCGATCGTGTTGAAGACAAACAAGTCATGGCCAATACTATTTTGGATGTAAAATTAGCCGAAAATATAACACTTAATGGCCGGTTAAACTACAGGAAGCTCGAGAGTGAAAACTTTGCTCAGCTAGAAGACCTGTTAGGGGGAAACCACTATTTAGATGTAGATTTTTTTGCTGAGGAAAGTTCTTTAATTACAGGGATAGGAACAGATCTGGCTCAGAGTGATCTCAGAAATCCCAATCGCCTTGTTTTAGAAGGAGAACGTTATAAATACAATTATAAGGTTGATGCAGAAGTTTATGATGCGTTTGCTCAAGCTCAGTTTCAATATAGACGTATAGATTTTTACACGGGCTTAAGCTTTGGGAAGACAACTTATCAAAGAACAGGCTTATATGAAAATGGATTTTTTCCAGAAGGGCGTTCTTTTGGTCTAGGAGAAGAATTGGATTTCACAACCTATGCTCTAAAAGGAGGGGCAACTTTTCGAGTAACGGGAAGACATGTTTTTACTCTAAATGCGGCTTACTTTCAAAATGCACCTACTCTTCAGAACTCCTACAGCAACGCCAGACAAAATGGAGATACAGTTGAAGGGATAACGGAGGTGAAAATTCAATCTGCAGATCTCAGTTATATTTATAAATCTCCAATTATAAGCGGGCGCATCACGGGGTTTTATACTGGTTTTCAAGATGAAACCAATGTTGGATTTTATTATACAGAAGAATTAACTGGCTTACCGGTGGCTAACAATCAAAATAATGCTTTTGTGCAGGAAGTCATGACGGGTATCGACAGGTTACATTATGGGGCTGAATTTGGTGTAGAAGCAAAAGTTCTTACCACATTAACTCTTAAGGCAGCAGGCTCTTTTGGGCACTACATTTACGATAGTAATCCAAATTTGTATTTGTCCAGTCAGAATTTCCCAGAGGTGAAGCTGAGGTTTGGCGATGGTAAAACCGAGTTAAAAAATGTGAGAGTGCCTAGTGGTCCAGAACGTGTCTTCCAAGTGGGCTTCGAGTACCGAGATCCTCAATATTGGAATTTTGGCGTCACGGTCAATCACTTTTCTCATACTTATATAAGTCCAAGCGGACTTTTACGATCTGATAATTTTGCTTTGGATACCGACGGAATTCTTTATAATGATTATGATGAAATTCTAGCTAAGGATATTTTAAAGCAGGAACGCTTTGATGACTATCTGCTTGTGAATATGATAGGTGGTAAATCTTGGAAAGTCAAAGATTACTACGTAGGTTTTTTTGCAGTGGTCAATAATGTGCTAGATCAAGACTACAAAACAGGAGGATTCGAACAATCTAGAACGAGTAATTATAGAAGCAGAGGCGAAGATCTCAATCGGGAAAATGGACCTCTATTTGGTAACCGGTATTTCTTTGGCTTCGGGACTACCTATTATTTAAGCGCATATATAAGATTTTAAAAATATAAAAAGGCAGACTGATGAAACCGATAAAAACAAACATGATATTCCTTTGCTTAGGGATGCTCCTATTCTTCTCTTCCTGTGTAGAAGATGACGACTATAATGCACCCCAGTTTATGGAAACCCCTCCTGAAATAGAGGGAAACATTATAAGTTTAGCTTCTCTAGCTGGAGTTCTAGCTCAAAACGACAGCCTCTTTACGTTTGAGGCAACGAATAATTTTGCTGAAGCCTATGTCGTGTCGAACGATGAAGGGGGGAACTTCTTTAGAGAGCTCATCGTCCAAGATAAGCCAGAAGCTCCTACTTATGGTATTGCTGTTCAAGTAGACCTAAGCCCTTTGTTTACAAAATATAACTTTGGAAGAAAGGTATATATCAAACTCGATGGCCTTACTTTAGGTCAGAGAGAAGGGAGTGAACCCAGATTGGGAATGGTAGATGGAAGTACTATTGGAAAAATTCCAGAATCTTTTGTAGAAGAGCATATCATAAGAGACACGATAACCGCACAAGTTGTCGCCACTCAAAAACAGTTATCAGAACTGGTGTTTACGGATGCAAATACGTATGTTGAACTTACGGATGTTCAATTTTCAGGTATTTATTTCTTGAACAATACTTCTACAACATACGCCTCCGAGACACAAGACGAATTTAATGGAGAAAGAAGTTTGGAAAGCTGCGTAAGTTCTGCAGAACTTATATTTAGTACAAGTACCTTCTCCGATTTTAAGGGGCTTTCTCTACCTCCGGGGTCTGGAAGTTTGAAAGGGATTGTCACACGAGATTTTCTTGGCGAGTTTTTTACGTTTTATATCAATTCCCCTGCAGATGTAGTTATGCTTGGAGAACGTTGTGATCCCCTTGTGTTTTCTTGTGGAATCGCTGCTACTCCAGCAGCAATGGAATTCATCACTATTGATTTTGAAGACCAAAACACAAATAATCCCCTGAGTATTCCTGGTTGGACCAATTATATAGAATCGGGTTCTGAAGCCTGGGAAGCTTTTTTGGATAACGGGACTAACCAGTCTTTAGGAATATCGGCGAGAGCAGGGTCTTTTAACTCTGGGGATGTCACTAATGTGTCTTGGTTGATTACTCCAGTAATCCCTATTGAGGCCAATTCAAAAGTTACTTTAGAATTTAAAACCTCCAACAGCTTTTCCGATGAAAGCGTATTACAGGTTCTTTATTCTGTCGACTGGGACGGAACAGAAGAAGGCGTCTCTGCAGCAAATTGGGCAAGTATTTTAGATGCAGAAATCGTTCAAGATGATCAATTTTTTGCAGACTGGGTCAGCTCTGGACTTGTAGATATGTCCTGTTTTGAAGGAGATGGCTATATCGCCTTCAGATATATAGGCAGCGGTGCTGAAGCTAGTGATGGAACTTATGAATTGGATGATATTTTAATTTCTGTAGAATAGGCTAGGTATGCTGAACTTGAAGAGGAGGAGTCTCAATTTAGTATAACCCGACCAATGAAATTTTAAGATGGAGTTTTCAGAATTTTAGAATAGTAAAAGTCAAGTCAATTGAAGATCCTGAAACAGGTCTACCTGCCAGTTGCATTCAGGTAAGTTTAGGATGACAAACCACCAAGTTATGTGACAACTTATTTTGTAATGGTTCGACTTTATAATTTACTACATTTGAAAAAAATGAATTTCTCGGGTGAGTATCTATAAAAAGCTTTTTAAAAACACCTTTATTTATGGAGTAGCGACAGTAATCCCGAGGATGCTTTCAGTTATTTTGGTTCCTCTATATACTGGGGTCCTAGAAAATAACTCCTTTGGAGATTACTCCATCATCTTCTCCTACTTTGTTATTTTCAATGTGATTTTAGCATATGGGATGGAAACAGCTTTTTTCAGGTTTTATAATAAAGAAGAAGATAAATCTCAAGTTATACACACCTCCACTTGGTCTATTCTCTTTACAACACTGGCTTTTCTAGCCTTAGCCTACCTATCGATATCAAACATTGAAAATTTCACAAGGATCAATCCTCAAAATCTACAAATCATCATTTGGATTCTGGCCTTAGATGCTTTGGCAATTATCCCTTTTTCATGGTTAAGAGCGACCAGCCAACCTGTGAAATTTGCATTTATCAAAACTGTAAATGTTGGCATAAATCTGGGCTTGAGCGTATTTTTTCTTCTCTATTTGGGCCAATGGTCTGAAACAAATTCTTTCTTCCAATCGATCTATATTCCCAATTTTGAAGTAACCTACATTTTTATCTCTATGCTAATTGCCAGTGGGGTTACTTTATTTCTTTTGTTCGATTTCTTTAAGAAAATCAAATTTCAATTTAACTGGAGCCTATGGAAATCTATGATGTCCTATGGTCTTCCGGTTTTGGTTGCGGGGTTTGCCTTTTCTATCAACGAGGTTGTAGACCGCTTGTTTTTGGAACGGATGTTACCAGAAAACATCGCTAAAGAACAAATTGGGATTTACTCGGCTTGTTATAAGCTAGGGATGTTTATGACTCTCTTTGCCACGGCTTTTCGACTGGGTATAGAGCCCTTCTTTTTTAGTCATGCGTCCAGCAAAAATCCCAAAACAGCTTACGCGATGATCACCAAATATTTTGTGATTGTTGGATCTATAATTTTATTGGGCGTTATGGTATTTGCAGATGTCTTTAAACAGCTTTTAATCCAAGATGAGAGCTATTGGGAAGCCATGAAGATTGTTCCAATCATTCTGCTGGCCAATTTGTTTTTAGGAATTTATCATAATCTTTCGGTCTGGTATAAGGTCACAGACAAAACTCACTATGGTGCTTATATCTCCTCAGTCGGAGCGCTTTTTACAATAGCAATCAACTTTTGGTTAATTCCTAAAATCGGTTATGTCGGGTCAGCAATAGCTACCTTAACAGCCTATGCCAGTATGATGTTACTTTCGTTTTTCTTGGGTCAAAAGCATTATGCCATTCCTTACAAATACGGTAAAATATCAATCTACCTCGGTGTTTCAATTCTATTTTCTATACTTTCGTTTTATTATTTCAGAGAAAATTACCCAGTGGGAATTTCTCTCATTTTAGTATTCTGTGTTGGAGTTTATCTAAGCGAAAAAGAGGAACTCCAAAGACTTATAAAATCAAAATAACCATGAAAGTAAAGATTATCAATCGTTCCGCTTTTGAATTGCCTAAGTATGAGACGTCTCAATCTGCTGGAGTAGACCTTAAAGCAAACATGAAGGAACCTATTCATTTAGAAAGCTTAGAGCGCTGTCTTGTCAAAACAGGACTTTTTATAGAACTTCCTCTTGGTGTGGAAGCCCAAGTAAGACCAAGAAGCGGTTTGGCTCTCAAAAAAGGCATCACGGTTCTCAATTCTCCGGGCACTATAGATGCAGATTACCGTGGAGAAATTGGAGTTATTCTGGTGAATTTATCAAAGGAGATTTTCACCATAAATTCAGGCGATCGTATCGCTCAACTTGTTCTAGCAAAACACGAACAAGCCGAGTGGCAAGAAGAAGACACCTTGACAGAAACTCAAAGAGGGGAAGGAGGATTTGGAAGTACGGGACACTAATGCCAAATTAAATTTATGATGTCGTATAAATAAATTGAATTATACTACGACATAGTTCAGCATAGGTTTTTTGATTGAAGTTAAAAATAATTAGCATAGCCTTAGTTACGGTCATTATTTTTAATAAAAAGCAGACTAAAAAAACCTGAGCCGATTCGTTTTGGTAAAACAACTTATGGCGTTATTATAGGTTTAAATTGGTATACGACGTATTTTAAAAGCAAATCAACAAAAGAGGGTTCTACTTTTAATTTTAGATAGACATGACATTCGAAAAAGACTTTAAAGAAGCACTTAGCTTTCTTCCAGACAAAGAAAAAGATAAACTCATCTTGCGCTTGTTGAAAAAAGATAAGATATTGGCCAAGCGTTTGTATTTTGAAATGGTGAGTTCTACTAGTTTAGAAGATAAGCGCTCCCAAATGGAAGAGAGTATTAAAGAGAGAACGAAACTGTTCGGTAAGGAATTTTACTCTGTGGGGTATTTAAACATGGACATCCGTTTTTTGAGTGGTGATATTACCGAACACGTCAAAATCACCAAAGATAAATTTGGAGAGGCTAGTCTAAATTTGCTGTTATTGAAGGAAGTTTTAAAACACAATAATTCTCATATTAGTAAAGCTACGCCACTTAAATTTAAAAAGATAGGGGTAGCGCTTATCGCTAGAGCCTATAAAATTCTCGTTCTGATCGATAAATTAGAACAAGATTACTTACTAGAGTTAGAAGAAAACCTTGAAGAATTAGGTCGTCTTATCGGAGAAAACCCACCATTACTGAAAATGGCAATTTTCTGCGGACTTGATGTTAATTGGTTCATTCGAGCAGAGATACCAGAAAACATATCAGATATTTACAAGCATGTAAGGGCTGAAGGCTATCTTAGTGCAAAAAATTATTAAACTTATTTTATGAAAATTATAGTTCCTATGGCCGGAAGAGGCTCAAGATTAAGACCACATACACTTACCATTCCAAAACCCTTAATACCTATTGCTGGAAAACCTATCGTACAGCGTTTGGTTGAAGGTATAGCTGAGGTGCTTGAAGATGAAATAGATGAAATCGCTTTTATCATTTCTGAAGATTTTGGTGTTGAAATTGAAGCAAAGCTGAAAAGTATTGCGACAAGTTTAAAGGCGAAATCGACTATTTATTATCAAGATAAACCTTTAGGAACCGGTCACGCCATTATGTGTGCTAAAGACTCATTGAGTGGTCCTGCTGTAATTGCTTATGCCGATACTCTGTTTAAAGCTGATTTTAAATTAGATAAAGAAGCAGACGCAGTTATGTGGGTAAAACAAGTGGAAAATCCTGAAGCTTTTGGGGTCATAAAACTAAATGACAAAGGACAGATTACAGAGTTAGTAGAAAAATCTAAGGACTTTGTTTCTGACTTGGCAGTGATTGGGATTTACTATTTTAAAGAAGTGTCACAGCTTAAAACTCAGTTGGAGAAAGTCATCGAAGAAAACATTATGCATGGTGGAGAATACCAGATCAATGATGGGATTAAAAAGATGAAAGAAAATGGGGCTATTTTTAAACCAGGACAGGTTGACGAATGGATGGATTGTGGCAATAAAAAGGTGACCGTTGAGACGAATTCTAGAATGCTGAAGTTTATTCATGAAGACCAAAAAGAACAATTGATGTCTTCCTCCGTAAAAATTGAAAATTCTGAAATTTTAGAGCCTTGTTTTATCGGGGAAAATGTGTTTTTGAAAAATGCTAAAATCGGTCCAAATGTTTCTATTGGAAATGGGACAACGATTGAGAACTCATCCATTAAAAATTCCTTGATTCAAGAAAACTCTCAAGTTATTAATGCTAATCTTGATAAAGCTATGATAGGGAACTTCGCTAAATTTGATGGGAATTTCACATCCGTAAGTATAGGAGATTATTCGGTTTTAGATTAAAAAAGGTATGTCAAAACACATTCGTCTTTATTGTTTCATGGTAATGCTGCTGTCCCTTCACAGTCATGCTCAGGACAAAGACAATTTATCTGAAGAGATCAACGTGGATAATCTTGGAGATAACACAGACGAATTTCAAGAGACTTTCTTTAGGGCGATTGCCCAAAGGGCTATAGAAAATCCCCAAAAAGCGATAGAAGAATTAGAAAAATGTTTAAAGCTTCAGTCCAACAATACGGCGGTGTATTACGAATTAGCCAAAAATTACATCGATTTGGAAGCCTACGACAAGGCAGAAACCTTCTTAAAAAAGACTTTAGAAGATTCAAAATACAAAGAAAATATAAACATTCACAAGCAGTTGTTTTATGTTTATTCCATGCAGAAAAGGTATGAGGATGCTATAGAAGTCGCCCAATTTATAGCTGAAAGTGATCCGGTGTATTATCAGGAGTTGTCGAATTTATACTTGATCCAAAATGAATATCAACAAGCTTTACAAGCCTTGGATCGTTTTGATGCGACGGAGGGTTTAGATGAGTTTCGAGATCAATTTCGAATGGTCATTTATAAAGAAGGGGACCTCTTAAAAAAAGGGGTCAACTATTTTAAAGGCAGGTTTCAAAATTCTTTGGAAGATACTCGAGCGGCAACATACCTTATGGAACTTTATAGGCTTAACAACGCTCCAGAAGAATCTATAAAAGTTGGGATTCGCGTGCAAGAACACTCTTTTTTTAACCCAGAAATTAATGTAGAATTAGCTTTAGCTTATTTGGTGACTAGAAATATCCCAAAAGCTAAAGCTTACAGTCAAAAAGTGTTGGAAAGCCTCACTCTAGAAGAAAAAGATAAAGTAAAAGTGATCAACTCCTTTAAAGCCTTTGCGCTCCAAAATCCTGATGCCCAAGATGCTTTTGTAAGCGTATTAGACTCAGCACTCACCTCAGAAAAGAACTCCTCCAGCAAAGCAGAATTAGGAGAATTTTATAAATCTAGAGATAAGGAGAAAGCCTTAGACAATTATAAATCTGCTTTACGCAATAAGCCTAATGATTTCAGGTTAATAACAAATATCATTGAGCTTGAAGTGGAGTTAAATAAGTTTGAGGACTTATTAAACACTAGTGAAGAAGCTTTACAGAGTTACCCTTCACAAGCATTGCTATATTATAGTAAAGGATTAGCTTTGAACAAATTGAAAAAACACCAAGCAGCTATTGAGGTTTTGGAAGAAGGTTTAGACTATATTTTCGAGGATAGTAATCTAAAGCGAAGCATGTTTAAAATTTTAAAAGACTCCTATTTGGCATTAGGTGAAACTGAAAAAGCGGAGGCTTACAAGAAAAAATTAATAATAATAGCAAATTGATGAATCGCCATTTTTTACATATAAGTTTAGTCCTTTTGGTAGTTATACCTTTCACAAGTTGCACGTCCTTGAAAAGCAATTCGAGTTCTGGGTTAAAAGAAAAATCAGCTAGAGCGGTCATGAATAGGTACGAAGACAATTTTGCCGACTTTAAAACCGCCAATGGGACTATGAAAGCAAAGTATAAGGCTGAAGGCGATTCGCAATCCATTACTATTTCATATAGAATTGAAAAAGATAAGGCGATTTGGATGAGTGCAAAATTGATGGGATTATTGACCGTTGCTAAAGTCTATATTACCCCAGATCGGTTTATGTATTATGAAAAGATAAATAAAACTTACTTTGATGGTGATTTTTCAATGGCCGAAGAGTTTCTGGGAGTCGATGTCAACTTTCAAAACCTTCAGAACTTATTAATAGGCAAGCCAATGTTCGATCTCGAAAAGAAACAAATGCTCTTTGATGAGAATACCTATGTTTTTCTGCAGAACATCAAAAATGTTTTATCGTATTCGGCGAGTATAGATGGGCGTCAATTTGAAATGAAATCTCAATCTCTTCGGAATCAGAATAGCGAAAGCTTGGTTATAGATTACGACCAATTTCAATTGATCAATCAAAAGAAATTTCCGTCAAAAATAAGACTGACTGCCCAAAATGGTGATGAGAAAGTGAGAATTGATCTGGATTATCGCTCGGTTAGTTTTGATGAAGAACTCAGTTTCCCCTTCTCTATTCCAAATAACTACGACTTTTTAGAATTTTGATGAAATACCTTCAATACATACTTGTCTTCTTCATGATTTGTGCTAGCCAACAGGTTTTTGCACAAACTCGAGGAGAGCTTGAAGCCAAACGTCAAGCCATTCAGCAGGAAATTGACGAGATTAATAAAATCATAAGAACCACAGAGTCAAAAGGTAGATCGGCTTTAAGCGAGTTTGAGGACCTTCAATATAGAATTAAAGCGACAGAAAGATTAATCCAAGTCAACAACCAAGAGGCAAATTTATTGACAAGAGAAATCACTAGCAATGCCAATAAAATTGACAGGTTTCGAAATGAGCTTAAACAGCTGAAGGACGATTATGAGCAAATGATACAGAAGTCTTATAGAAGTAAATCCAATAAAAGCAGGATTATGTTTTTGTTTTCTTCGGAGTCTTTTCTACAAGCTTACAAAAGAATTCAATACATGAAGCAGTTTGCACAATATCGCAAAAAGCAAGGTGTTGAGGTTATGGCGCAAACTAAAACACTGCAAAACCTAAATTCGACTCTGTTTGAGCAGCGCAGAGACCAAGAAAAAATACTGGCAGAGAATCGCCAAACGAAATCTAGGCTGGTGAGTGATAAAAACACACAAGAACAACTTCTGACCAGTATAAATAAACAGAAGAAAAAATACGCTCAGGAGCTTAATCAAAAGCAAAAAGAAGTGAGTAGGATAGATCGTGAAATTGATAGATTGATACGGGAAGCAATTGCGATAGAAAATAAAAAAGTGGGATCGGATGCCAAGGCAACCTTTAAGCTCACCCCAGAAGCAAAGGCTTTAGCCAAAGATTTTGCCAATAATAAGGGCAAGCTTCCTTGGCCAGTAAAATCTGGAATTGTGTCTATGCGCTTTGGTGAACGCCCCCATCCTATTGTCAAAACTATTAAGATAATGAGTAATGGGGTAAGGATAGATACTGAGAAAAACGGCATTGCAAGAGCTGTTTTTGAAGGAGAGGTAAGCCAGATAAGTAAAATTCCAGGCGCCAATGTTGTGGTTATGGTAAGACACGGGGACTATTTATCTATCTATAATAACCTCCAAAGAGTATTTGTAAAATCTGGAGATAAGGTAGAACGAGGAGAAGAACTAGGGGAGATAGGGATCAACTCATCTTCAGGTAAAACGACTCTCATCTTTCAACTGTTTAAGAATACTTCCAAACTAAATCCGGAACAGTGGATTTATAAAATGTAATTCTCAAATATCTACGGGTATTTTATCCAGACTCATAAGCTTATCGTAAATCCTTTATTTTTAACCAAGTCTTAACAACTCAGAATGGATTTAATTTTCAATTTGCAACTTGATATAAGAATAAGTTATAACGCTATAAGATATTAAATATGGATCAGGATCAAGCTAATGTAGACATTGCCTCGATTAACGAAAAAATTGAAAAAGAAAGTGCTTTTGTAGACATTCTCACTAACGAAATGAATAAAGTGATAGTTGGTCAAAAGCACATGATAGAAAGGCTCTTGATAGGTCTCTTGGGACAAGGCCATATTTTATTAGAAGGGGTGCCAGGTTTGGCAAAGACTCTGGCGATTAACACGCTAGCTAAAGCTGTACAGGGAAGTTTTAGCAGGATTCAATTTACGCCAGACTTACTGCCTGCGGATGTTGTAGGAACCATGATCTTCAACATGAAAGAAAATGAATTCAGCATTAAAAAAGGACCGATTTTCGCCAATTTTGTTTTAACCGATGAGATAAATCGTGCGCCTGCCAAAGTACAATCTGCCCTACTAGAAGCTATGCAGGAAAAACAAGTGACTATTGGAGATGAAACGTTTATACTGGATAAGCCTTTCTTGGTAATGGCTACTCAAAATCCTGTGGAGCAAGAAGGAACATACCCTTTACCCGAAGCTCAAGTGGATAGATTTATGCTGAAAACAGTTATAGATTATCCAACCATTCAAGAGGAGCAACTGGTGATGAGATCCAATCTCGATAACAGTTTTGGAAAAGTGAACCCCGTTATTTCTATCGAGCAAATCCTCAGAGCTCAAAGTGCTGTGAGGGAGGTATATATGGACGAAAAAATTGAAAAGTATATTTTGGATATAGTTTTTGCAACTCGGTATCCGGAGAAATATAAATTGGCCGAGATCAAGCCTTTAATAAGTTTTGGAGCTTCTCCAAGGGGAAGTATCAATTTGGCGATAGCGGCCAAATGCTACGCCTTCATCAAAAGAAGAGGTTATGTTATACCTGAAGACGTTAGAGCAGTTGTCTACGATGTGTTAAGACACAGAGTAGGAATTACTTACGAAGCCGAGGCAGAAAATATAAAATCTGAAGATCTTATAAGCAAAATTATAAATGAAATAGAAGTCCCGTAAATTTGTATTTAAAATTATGTGTACAAATTTTAAATCGCTTAATAATCAAAATGCCTTAACGATTTAGTTCTAGATCGAATCATTAGTTTGCACAATCCATGGATACCAAATCGCTTTTAAAGAAAGTTAGAAAAATAGAAATCAAAACGCGTCGGTTAAGCGATCATGTTTTTGGTGGAGAATACCATTCTACATTCAAAGGGCGAGGGATGACGTTTAGTGAGGTTAGAGCCTACCAGTTTGGAGATGACGTAAGATCTATAGATTGGAATGTAACTGCTCGATATAATGAGCCTTTTATAAAAGTTTTTGAAGAAGAACGGGAGTTAACGATGATGTTGCTTGTAGATATTTCTGAATCTACTGCATTTGGGACTAGAGAAACCTTTAAGAAGGATATCATAACAGAAATGTCAGCCACCTTAGCTTTTTCGGCCACTCAAAATAATGATAAGATTGGCCTGATGTTATTTTCAGATCAGATAGAGCTTTATATCCCACCTAAAAAAGGGAGAATGCATGTTTTGAGAATTATAAGAGAACTCATTGAGTTTAAGCCTTCTCATAAAACTACCGACTTGACAAAAGCCTTCAAATACCTTATCGATATGATGAAGAAAAAAGCGATAGTATTTGTGATGTCAGATTTCTTATCTGACGACTATGAGCATACATTGAAGATTTTAGGGAAGAAGCATGATGTCACGGGAATCCGCATTTTCGATGAGCGAGAAGAAGAACTTCCTAATTTAGGAATGGTCCAAATGCGAGATGCCGAAACAGGAGAGGCTATGTGGATCAATACGTCAAGTAAATCTACAAGGAAAGCCTTTACAAAACAGTATAGAGAGCGAGTAGATTATTTTCAAAGAGCCTTCAAGTTAAGTGGATCCGGCTATTTAAGCAATCGAGTCGATGAAAACTATGTGATAAAACTCCTTGGCTATTTTAAATCCAGATAAGAGTTATGCAAAAACCATTACATCCATATAGCTTCGATATGACACGGAAACTCACTTTGACTTTTATCTCAGTGTTTGTTTTTGGTTTCGCTTATTCACAAGAGGTAAATTTCAAAACCAACGCGGATACCATTAAAATTGGAGAACAGGTTGATTATACTATTGAAGTTGAAAATATAAGTAACGAAGACTTTGTGGTGTTCCCGAAAGATCAAACTTTTGTGCCTTTGGAAATGGTCGAAGATTATAAAATCGATACCACACAACCTGAAGCAAAAAACTTTAAACTCACCAAGCTTTATAAACTTACACAATTCGATTCTGGAACCTATTCTGTTCCTCCTCAATTGGTGAAAATTAATGATAAGGCGTTTTACACGGACACACTAAGGATACGAGTTAACGATGTGGTTTTGGATACGACTCAACAAAAGTTATTTCCTATAAAACCATCAATTGGTGTAGAAAAGCCGTTCCGCATCGCTTCTTGGTTCTGGTGGACGATAGGAATTATAGCAGCATTAGCTAGTATAGCCTTCTTATTATTCAAATTCAAAAAGAAAAGAGATTTGGCCAAAAGGAGAATTCCTCCTTTTGAACAAGCGATGATATATCTTAAAGAATTAGATATGTCCACTGCATTAGAGTCTCGAAATTTTAAGGAGTATATCACAGAACTTACCAATATTACCAGAAGATATCTGGAAGAAAAACTAGAAATAAGAGCTCTAGAATTTACGACTAATGAGCTTATTTCAGAATTAATATTTAGAAAAGAAAAGAAAAAGCTGGCGTTGAAAGACGATATCATAGCAGAGTATGAAAAGATTCTAAGAAGAGCTGATCTAGCAAAATTCGCTAAAAGCAAACCCGATCTCATTACCTTAAAGTCGGATAGAAAGCAAATTGAAAAATTTTTAAAAAATGTTCAAAGTGCTATTCCACAAATTACAGAGGAGGAAAACAAAAAAGACAAAGCGTTTCAAGAAGCACTGGCGAAAAAACGAAGAAAACAAAAATGGATTGTAGGAATTATCCTTGGAGCAGTCTTGATTATCGCTGTACTTTCTGTGGTGATAGCCACCAAAGGATATGCTTATGTTAAAGATAATATCATTGGGAACCCAACCAAAGAATTGCTGGAAGGCAATTGGATGACTAGTGATTACGGAGTTCCGCCAATGAGTATGACAACACCACAAGTCTTGGTTCGAGGGGATTATGAACTTCCTGAAAGTCTAAAACAGAATGTAGCAGACAGAGAGATGTATAGCTCTGGATCTATGTACCAAAGCCTTTATATAGTGCTAAACCAAATACGCTTTAAAGAAGCTCAAGAGGTAAATCTAGATGCTGTTGTGGATGGTATTTATACTGATTTTGAAGAAAGAGGGGCTTATAACATCTTGTCTAAATCTGAAGAGTTTGAAACTATTGGAGGGGTAAAAGGGAAAAAAGTATTTGGAAGTTTTGCCATAGAAAACCCGATTACCAAAAGTGACATTAGAAAAGAATATCAAATTTTGAATTTTGGTAATGGAGGATTCCAGCAAATTATCATAATCCGTGATGGTGATGATGAATATGGAGAAAGCATTACTAAACGAATTATCAATGCAGTTGAATTTAAATCTTTAGAAAAATGATGATTTTTGAAAACTTTACTTTTGAAAATCCAAGTTGGTTTTGGCTTTTACTTTCCATTCCCTTAGCTGTGTTTTGGTATTGGAAAAAAAGGGATCAACAAAATGCTAGTATAAAGATGTCAAGTACGCAGGGGTTTAAGAAGAGTACTTTAGCGAAGTTGCGTCCTCTTCTCTTTATCTTAAAAATGCTAGCCTTGGTGTTATTAACTATAGCGATGGCAAGACCAAGAACTGTAGATGTCAGTACCAAAGTCAAGAAAACAGAAGGAATTGATATAATTATGGCTGTAGATATCTCTGCTAGTATGTTGGCTAGAGATTTGGAACCCAACCGGCTTGAAGCTTTAAAAAAAGTAGCTATTAATTTTATAGAAGGCCGACCAAACGATCGTATTGGGCTTGTGATCTACGCTGGAGAAAGTTATACTAAAACTCCTTTAACCACGGACAAGTCAATCCTATTTAATGCTATCAACGATCTGGAGTATAGTCAAAACATAGAAGGAGGAACTGCTATAGGGATGGGATTGGCTACCTCTGTCAATAAATTAAAAGATAGTAAGGCCGAAAGTAAAGTGATTATTCTATTAACTGATGGTGAAAACAATGCAGGCTTTATTGATCCTAAGACAGCAACACAACTCGCAACAGAATACGATATTAAAACCTACACCATTGGAGTAGGTAGCAATGGTATGGCATTATCTCCCGTGGGGATAAAAGCTAACGGACAATTTGAATACAGAAATATTGAAGTCAAAATCGATGAAGCTTTGCTTAAAACCATAGCTGAAAGTAATGGTGGTAAATACTTTAGAGCTACTGATAATCAAAAATTTGAAGCTATTTATGAAGAGATTGACGCCTTAGAAAAAACAGAAATTGAAGAATTTAAATTTTATAATTATGATGAGAAATATAGAATCTTCCTTATACTAGCGGGAGGTTTATTACTTATAGAATTTTTATTGAAACACACACTTTTTAGAAGCTTTGTATAAATGTTTATAATAGAAGAACAAATTTATTTTTGGGGTTTCCTAGTGTTACCAATCTTGCTGTTTCTGTTCTTGAGCCATGTGTATTGGAAAAAGAAAGCTCAACATAAATTTGCAGACATCAAGCTTTTTAGAAAGCTGGCCCCTGACCAATCGAGTTTTAAAGCCAATTTAAAGTTCATAGTTTTGGCTCTTGCCTTTTGTTGTTTCGTCATGGCTTTAGTCAACCCAAAGTTAGGGACCAAAATGGAAACTATTAAGCGAGAAGGAGTAGATATTGTTTTTGCTCTGGATGTCTCAAAAAGTATGTTAGCCGAAGACATTGCCCCTAACAGACTGGAAAAATCAAAGCGGATCATCACTGAAATAGTGAATAAGCTTACTGCAGACCGCGTGGGATTAGTAGGTTATGCAGGGAGCGCTTTCCCTCAAGTCCCCATTACAACCGACTATGCGAGTACAAAGACTTTTTTGCAAAGCATGAATACCGATATGGTCTCCAGTCAAGGTACAGCCATTTCACAAGCTATAGACTTAGCAAAATCGTATTATAATGACGATGACCAAACCAATAAAGTCTTGATTATTCTTTCTGAAGGTGAAGATCATGACAGTAATGTTGAAAGCATGGCAGAAACGGCTGCTGCTGAAGGGATTAAAATATATACTATTGGCGTAGGAACCGAACGTGGAGATCCTATTCCTATTAAAAAAGAAGGCAGAATTCAATCCTACTTAAAAGATGATAACGGAGAAATTGTTATCACTAAAAGAGATACGGGAACACTTCAAAAAATCGCTGAAATTGGGAATGGGGCTTATATAGATGGGACGAATACGTCTAATGCTGTTGACGATATCTTAAAAGAATTACAAAAAATTGAAAAAACAGAGTTTGAAGCAAAACAATTTGCCGATTTTAAGAGTAAATACCAATGGTTTCTAGCTTTTGGTATATTTTTGGTTCTATTTGATATCTTGCTACTAGAGCGTAAAACTGCTTGGATAAAGAGATTAAATTTATTTAATGAACATGAAAAAGAGGATGCATAGAAGAAAAATAGTATGGGCCACAGTGATATTTGGATTTTGTGTTGCCTTAGGTAATGCTCAAAACATCTCTAAGGCTTCCAAGGAAACCAAAACATTACTCGCTGATGCACAAATCAATGCGGGCAATTTTCCTATTTCTGAAGCTAAAGTTCGCGAAGCCAAAGCGATGGACCAAGACAATTCAGATATCAGTTACAATTTTGGAAATTTGTATCTAGAAAACAATGAAATTGAATCTGCTAAACTTCGCTTAATTGAGGCGATTGAGTCTACAGAAGACAAATCACTAAAGCACAAAAGTTACCATAACTTGGGGAACACCTTTATGAAAGAGCAGCAATATCAAATTGCTGTAGAGGCGTACAAAGATGCTTTACGTAACAATCCTACAGATGAAGAAACCAGATATAATCTTGCTTATGCCAAGTCGAAATTGAAAGACGAGAAAAACGATGGCAGTAAGGATGGTGACGACAAAGAGGATAAAAGTCAGGATAAAAAAGAAGACGAAAGTAAAGAGAATAAAGACAAAGGCGATAACAAGGATAAGGAAAAAGAGGACAAAAATAAAGATCAAGAGGAAGAAAAAGGGGATCAAAACGAAAATAAAGAGGATCAAAAAGATAAAGAAGGAGATAAAGGTAAACAGGAAAAAGAACAAGAAGGAGATGGCGGGAAAGATGAGCAAAAGCAGCCACAACAACCTCAAAATAAAAAAGGACAAATCTCTCCAGAGCAAATTGAGCGTTTGCTAGAAGCTATAGAGAATCAAGAGAAAGATGTGCAGGAAAAACTCAATGCACAAAAAGCTAAAGGACAAAAATCCAAAACAGGAAAAGACTGGTAAAACATGAAAAGTGTAACATTCTTAATGTTGTTTTTAATAGGGCTAACCTCGTTAGCTCAAGTTACTTTTACGGCAGAAGCTAGTAGAACGAAAATTGGAATAAACGAGCGTTTAAAAGTTGATTTTACCGTAGATGCTAACGGGGACAATTTTATACCTCCAAATTTCAGCGGTCTACGAAGAATTGGAGGCCCTAACCAATCTTTTTCTCAATCCTGGAAAAATGGTCAGAGTTCATTTCAAAAAACGTTTACGTATCTCTTTCAGCCAGAGAAAAGAGGGACTATTACTATTGGCCAAGCGGAAATTACAGTAAAGGGTCAAGTCTATAAGACCTCACCAATTCAAATAGAAGTTACTGCTGCAGTCGATACCCCCAATCAATCTAAAGCGGTTGCCGAGGCGGGTGACGGCATACATCTCATAGCAGAAGTGAGTAAATACAAACCCTACCTCAACGAAGGGATTTATGTGGTGTACAAACTTTTTTTGAGTCCTACGGTGAACATTAGAAACTGGAGACCTTTGGATGATCCTAAATTTGAAGGCTTTTGGAGTCAAAATATCAATATTGATCAATTAGAACTGAAACAAGGAGAATTTGGTGGACAGCCTTATCGTTATGTCGAACTTCGTAAAACAGTTCTTTATCCTCAAAGAACAGGGGAGTTGAAAATTGAGCCCCTATCGCTAGCTGTTTCTGTAGAAGTCCCTACAGACCAAAGGGATTTTTTTGGAAGACGAACTTACGAGGTCGTCGAAAAGAATTTTTCTGCCAATACTCGAATTGTAGATGTGAAACCTCTTCCAGAAGAGGGAAAGCCTGTAAATTTCTCTGGTGCAGTAGGTGAGTTTGATTTTAAACTAAAAGCTAACAGACAAGAACTAGATGCCCAAATGTCTTTGGAGTTGACTTCAGAAGTGAGTGGAAAAGGAAATTTGAAACTGTTTAATATGCCGGTAATTCGCACGCCATCTTCATTTGAACTGTATGAGCCGGAGCGTCAAGAAAGCGTAAGAACGTCGAGTTTAGGTATGCAGGGTAGAGTGAGTGAAAAATACACTGTGATTCCAGAATTCAAGGGAGATTATACCATACAACCTGTCCCTTTTTCTTATTTCAATCCAAGAACTGAATTTTACGTGACTTTAAATTCTAGTCCTATTTCTATAAAAGTCAATTCGGGACCAGAGCGGCCGAGAGAAACTATAACGACTTCAGGGGGTGATAACGCTAAAGCTCAAAATATAATATCCTCTAAGAACAACTTCAATTATATAAAGTTGAAGACCAGCCTGAAGCAAAAGGATAATCCAATGTTTTTCCAGTCTCCATTATACTGGACATTATTTATTACCCCTTTTTTAGCGATACCGTTTATGCTGATTTTTGGGAAAGTAAAAAACAGAGAAACAGATCAGAATCAATTACTACAAAAAAGAGCGAACAAGTTGGCTAAGCGTTATTTATCTGAAGCTAAAAAGAATTTAGGAACTTCTCAGCTGTTTTATGAAGCCTTAGAAAGAGCTTTTCATAATTATCTAAAAGCTAAATTGAAAATCCAGACTTTAGAAATGCATAAAGATAAAATTCAAGAGCTCTTAAGTGCGAATGGCATTTCTCAAGAAACGACTACTCAATTTTTAAAACTTCTTGAAAATTGTGAATTGGCTAGGTATACGCCTTCAGTGGCTAAGGATATGCAGGCTGATTTTGAAAAAGCAGCAAAAGTGATTTCTGAAATTGATAAAGAAGTTTAATATGACATACTATCTCTACCTATTAATAGGACTCATCAGTTATACTGGGTTTTCTCAGTTTGAAGATACTTTTGAAAAAGCAAACGATGCTTTTGCCGACGATCAATTTCCTAAAGCTGTCGAGCTATACACTAGTTTATTGGATGAGGGTTTAGTTTCAACTGAATTATACTTCAATTTGGGGAACGCTTATTTTAAACAGAATGATTTGGCCAATGCTATATTTCATTATGAAAAAGCACTTCAACTCAACCCTGCAGACCAAGAGGTGAGAGAAAATCTTGAGATTGCCAACACCCAAACTATCGATAAGATTGAAAACGTACCAGAGTCCAATTTAAACACCATGGTCTATACGACTACACATCTGCTAAAGGTGGATACTTGGGCTTGGGTAAGTGTCATTTTTTCTTTGTGTTTTGGTTTTTTTATGGTGTTGTATTTCAGGTCTGGGACCACTCGTAAAAAACGCATCAACTTTTTTATTTCAATTTTATTTTTAGTGTTCGGAATAACTAGTTTGCTTTTTGGACGTTTCCAAAATCAATTTTTAGGAGAGCAGTCCTTTGCCATTATTTTTGAAGATCAAGTACAAGTCCGTGTAGAGCCTAACTCAAGAAGCGATGTTAATTTTCAAATGAACAAAGGAAGTAAAGTAAGTACAGGCTCTACCTTTAGGGACTTTACTCAAATAGAACTCTCCGACGGGTCTAAAGGCTGGGTCAAGACTTTAATTTTAAAAAAACTATAACATTAGCTAGTCCTCCTATTTCTATAATTAATCTATATATTTACGCTATATATGAGATTAAAATTATTTATACTTATTTTTTCCTTTTCTAACCTTATTATCACTCCTACTTTGTTGATGATATCGGTAGAAAGTGATGTGGACATTAGTTTTGTATTCAATGCTAATGAGGAAGAAAACTCAGAAAAAAATAATGTATCTTTTAGTGACTACATCATTGATCATAACTTAATGACCGCGGGTTCTATATATAGAGACACATCCAGTTCAACGACACCTTACCTTTTGAACTACGAAGCTATTCATCAAAAAATAGTCTGTCCACCTCCTGATTTTTTATAATTGAATTCGCCATTTTTTTCAATTATTTATTAAATCAATAAATGTTCTTTTTTAAAGGAGCATGGACAAATCAATTTTATGTTTAAACATTTAAACAAAGACCTACCCTCTAGTGTAGTTGTCTTTTTTGTAGCACTACCCTTATGTTTGGGTATTGCATTAGCTAGTGGGGCTCCCCTTTTTGCTGGAGTTATAGCTGGTATAATAGGAGGTATTGTCGTGGGTTCCATAAGTGGATCTTCAGTAGGCGTAAGCGGTCCAGCAGCGGGTCTGGCAGTCATAGTATTAAGTGCAATCGCAAGCTTAGGCAAATATGAGTACTTCTTAGTTGCTGTGGTGATAGGAGGAGCTATTCAAATTTTATTAGGCATCTTAAAAGCTGGAGTCATAGGATACTATTTCCCATCCTCAGTCATAAAGGGAATGCTAGCAGGAATTGGTATTATCATTTTTTTAAAGCAATTCTCAGTTGCTTTTGGCTTACCAGATAGTTATGATTTTTTTCATTATAGTATAAAGGTGATGATAGATAATATCATCCTAGCTTGGGAAGGCCTCTCCATAGGGACCCTAAGCATTACACTAATCAGTATTGGGATTATGTTATTTTGGTCTAGTGTTTTAGAAAAAAAACATCACTTTTTTAAAGTAGTCCCAGGTCCCTTAGTCGCCGTTATTGCAGGGATTCTTTATAAGTTATTTATAGAAGACGACAGTGTATTTGGAATTACAGATTCCAATCTAGTTTCAGTTCCTGTACCTAGTAGTTTTTCAGATTTCATTACTCAATTCACTTTTCCAGATTTCTCGATTATCACAAGCACTGAAGTTTGGGTTGTCGGGTTTACAATTGCAGTTGTGGCTAGTTTGGAAACTTTGCTAAGTGTCGAAGCAACAGATAAGCTTGATCCTAGAAAGCGAGTAACACCAACAAATAGAGAATTGATTGCTCAAGGAACAGGAAATATGCTCTCGGGTTTTATAGGAGGCTTACCCATTACTCAAGTGATTGTAAGAAGTTCTGCCAACATCCAATCTGGAGGGCGTACCAAATTATCTGGAATATTACATGCTGTATGGTTGCTTCTCGCAGTCGTTTTTATCCCAGATTTACTCAACCTCATCCCATTAGCAGTTCTCGCAGGAGTCTTATTTATTGTAGGCTATAAGCTAGCGAAACCTTCTTTATTCGTAAAGATGTTTAAGCTTGGAAAAACTCAGTTTTTACCTTTTATGGTGACTGTAGGAGGTATCGTTTTAAGTGATTTGCTCACAGGAATAGGTTTAGGCCTTGTTGTAGGTCTAATTGTAATTCTCATTAATAGTTATAAAAACTCACATTTCTTAAATGTAGAAGATAAGACGGGTGATGGGAAACTTGTAAAAATGACTTTTGCTGAAGAAGTTACGTTTTTCAATAAAGGGGCAATCTTAAAATCTCTTAATGATATTGCATCGCATTCCAATGTTGAAATTGATATCAGAAAATCTAAATATCTGGATTACGATATTTTAGAAATTCTTGAAGATTTTAAGACCAAAGCTAAAAATAGGGATATTTATATAACCATTATTTCAGACCGAGGGAAATTCGAAAATCCAGACAGCTATCAGAAATTTTTTAACCTAAAGTCAAACTACTAATTATGGGATTAAATAAAATTATTACTAAATTAGAGCAAGAGGCCCTTACTCCAGATGAAGTCTTAAATGATCTGATAGAAGGAAATAATCGGTTTACATCAGATAACTTTCATTCTAGAGATTACAACGCCTTAAAGGTAAGTGCTACTGTTGGTCAATATCCTAAAGCTGTTATTCTATCCTGTGTCGATAGCCGTGTTCCTGTGGAAACAGTTTTCGATCAGGGTATAGGTGATATTTTTGTCGCTAGAGTTGCGGGAAATTTTGAAAATAAAGATATTCTTGGAAGTATGGAGTATGCTTGTAAAGTGGCGGGGAGTAAGCTTGTTTTTGTGATGGGTCACGAGAGCTGTGGAGCAGTAAGCGCAGCTTGTGATGGAATAGAATTAGGAAACATCACTCATCTATTAAGCAATATAAAACCAGCTGTAGAAGCCGTCAAAACGGAAGGTAAGAGAGATTCTACCAATAAAAAATTTGTTCATGATGTGGTCGAAAAAAACGTGCGGTTAACAATGCAAAGAGTTCGTGAAAAAAGTCCTATTTTAAAAGATATGGAGGATAAAGGAGACATAAAGATTATAGGAGGAGTTTATTCTCTTCAATCTGGTAAAGTAGAATTACTGTCTTTATCAAATTAAATTTATAATGTCGTATAAATAAATTGAATTATTTTTCATAAAAAGCAAGCGTAAAAGGCTTGTGCCAAATTCGTTTCGGTAAAACGATTTATTGCGACATGATAGGTTTAATTTGGTATTAATCTGACTTTTAATTTTTTAAGACAAACCCTTAAAAGTTATTTTCGCAAGTGTTTTATGCTTCATCAGTAGTATCCAACAAATTACTCGTTTCTATTAATTCCTCCAAAGAAGGTATAAGAGCAGAGCTCACTTCTTTTATAGTCGACACAATAAAAGAGTCCTGAAATTTGGTTGCTGCAAGAAACCTTTCATCAGCATTGATATACTCAAAAATTAATATCAAAATAAAAATGAATAAGCCTGTTTTAACCACTCCAAATAATGCTCCTAGTAGTCGATTGACCATTCCTAAAGCTATTGTATGTATTATTTTAGTCAAAATCTTACCCAAAATTGATACGGCGAGCGTTATGATTAGGAAACTTATAAAAAAACCAATAATCTCTATGTTGGAGGTCGACAAGTCTGTCCATCGAGTAAGATAACTTTCTGTAATGTAACTATATTCCAAAGCGCCAAAGATCCCCGCTATTAAACCGATGATTCCAGTAAGCTCTAAAATAAAGCCTCTCCGGAATCCTCTTACAAGACCTATGAGAAGCAAAACACCAAGAATAATGTCCACTATATTCATGTCGTCAAATATAATCAAATCGATGAAAGCATTTACCTTTGTGGTATGAGAGATGAATTACTTAAAAAACGTTGGGAATCCCTTCAAAATGCATTATCCGAACAGTTTGCAGATGGAGATTTGATGCAGCTCGATGCCATTATATACTTAGTAGGAGTCCAGGAGTTAGGCAGACCACAAGATAAATTTAAAAAAGACGATAAAGTTAATTTGATTCACATCGGTATCTGTACACTTCTAGAGCCCTATGGATTCTATGAATTTGACTTTGTTGATGAAGATGGCTGGCCACATTTCAATAACATTTCAAAACTTCCAGTTTTAAAAGCAGGAGAACAAACGGTACTCATGAAAGAAGCCTTGGTATCTTATTTTCTTAAACGAGAGTATATAGAATAGTATGCTGAGTAATTAATATTTTTTATGGGGAACATGCTGCTTTTTTTTATAAATTTGCAAATTCATTTTACCAAACAGTATGATAGATAAGATAAAGGCGCATATACATGATGTTGAGCGCTTTACAACAGATAAAACAGAAGATTTAGAGCAATTTAGAATTCAGTATTTAGGAAAAAAAGGAATTCTGAATGCCTTTTTTGCTGAATTTAAAAATGTGCCTACTGAACAAAAGAAAGAGTTTGGGAAAACGATAAATGAGTTGAAAGTTTCAGCTCAATCAAAAGTGGAGCAACTGAAATCTGAAATTGCCTCAAAAATTGAGGATAAAGGGCTATACGGCGACCTCTCAAGACCTGGGGAGCCTCTTGAAATTGGGGCGAGACACCCTATTTCTCTAGTCAAAAATAGAATCACAACCATATTTTCCAATATTGGGTTTAACGTTTCTGAAGGACCTGAAGTTGAAGACGATTGGCATAATTTCTCTGCCTTAAACCTACCAGAATACCACCCTGCTCGGGATATGCAGGACACCTTTTTTATCCAAACTGATCCTAAAGATATTTTGTTAAGAACTCACACCTCGAGCGTCCAAGTGAGGTATATGGAAAACAATGAGCCTCCTATACGAACCATTTCTCCAGGAAGAGTCTTTAGGAATGAAGACATTTCAGCTCGGTCTCATTGTATATTTCATCAAGTAGAAGGTTTGTACATTGATAAAAATGTATCTTTTAAAGACTTGAAGCAAACTTTGATTTATTTTACACAAGAGTTGTTTGGTAAGTCCAAAATTCGGTTAAGACCGTCTTACTTCCCCTTTACTGAACCTAGTGCAGAAGTGGATATTTATTGGGGACTGGAAACAGAAACCGATTATAGAATTACCAAGGGGACTGGGTGGTTAGAAATTATGGGATGTGGAATGGTGGATCCAAATGTTTTAAGAAATTGTGATATTGATCCTAAAGAGTATAGTGGTTTTGCCTTTGGTATGGGTATAGAGCGAATAGCCATGTTGCTTTATCAAATTGGCGATATCCGTATGTTTTATGAAAATGATGTTCGCTTCCTTAAACAGTTTAAATCGTCATTGTAAATTTTTCAACATGAAAAAAGACATCGACAGGGATATTCCAAAAGTAAAAAACGTCTACATTGTTGCCTCTTATGAGTTCAATCCTATCTTTAAAGTAGACGAATGGACTATTTATCTCGTCAACGATAATACCGAGCCTTTAGAGACGGTTTTAGTTGTTTCCAAAGGAGAAAGCAACTCGAAAACAACTTCTATTTTAAGGAAGAATTTAGAGGTTCTTCCCATTAAGTCGTTCGCTAAACTCGAGTTTCTTCATGACGATGTTTTAGCATTAGATAATATTTTTCAAGTGACTTATTTTTTAGAAGGAAAGCTCCTCCATAAGGATTTCAGGTTTTCAAGATTCTCTCTGAAACCGGAAGTGGTTGTAGATTTACCCTTATTAAATTCAAAAGGAATCATAGCAGATTAATTTGGCGTTAAAGGGGATTCTTTTTAACTTTTCTCAAATTCATCAATACTATAGATGATAAAATGAGAGCAATTCCAATCCATTTATAAAGATTTTGCTCTTCTTGTAAGACAAAATAGCCCATTAAAACAGCTACAGGTAACTCTATGGAAGAAATGATGGCGCCTAGACCTACATTTATTTTTGGCATACCTGCTGTAAAAAATAAGGGCGGTAAAATGGTTCCAAATAGAGCGAGAATTGGTCCCCATACTATAAAAATGCCAAAGTCCATATAGTTTATAAGTTCTGGAAGTGTAATCACAGAAACAACAAGGAGCCCTCCGAGCATCATCCATTTGCTTCGAGTAATAGGGTGATATTGAAGCCCAACACTATTGGATGTCATAATAGTAACCGTATAAGACAAGGCGGCGAGTATGCCGTATCCAATTCCTGCGAAATCTACCTCTTGTTTTTCTATAAGTAAATCTGCCGCCAAAACAGTACCTATTAAAATAAGGATAACCGAAAAAATCTTTCTTTTAGTAGGCTTTATCTTATTGATAATTCCATCCAAAACAACGCCTATCCATACGCTTTGCATCAACAAGACAATGCCAACAGAAACAGTGATGTATTGAATAGCTAAATAATAAAATATGCTCGTAAACCCAAGAGACGTCCCAGAGAGGACAAGATATAAAATAGTCTTCCGTCTCAGTTTTGAGTCCTTTATAGGAGGCTCACTTTTCTTTAGAAAGAGATTTAAAATAACCAAAGCAATAAAGCCAATAAGAAGCTGAGCAAAGGTCACTTCGTAAGGAGTGTACTGCTCCTCGTAAGCCAGTTTCACAAAAGTAGTAAGCAAACCGTAACAGGAAGCACCAAGAGCGACTAGAAGCCCTCCTTTTAAAATAGAATTCATAGTAAAGTAAAGGTTAGTTTAGCTTATCAGCTAGTTTGGTAAAGACTTCTTTTGGATTTTCACCTTCATATAAAACTTTATAAACGGAGTTGATAATAGGAGTTTTGGGTTTTTTATTTCCGTAAGATTTACTGATTTCGTAAGCCGAGTTAGTGGCATAATATCCTTCTGCGATCATGCTCATTTCCATTTGAGCACTTTTTACCGTATAGCCCTTTCCTATCATATTTCCAAAATAGCGATTACGGCTAAAGACTGAATATCCTGTGACTAACAAATCTCCTAAATACGCAGAATCGTTGATATTCCGTTTCAACTTATAGCGTTTTTTGATGAAGCGTTTCATCTCCCGTATTGCATTACTCATCAAGACACTTTGGAAATTATCACCATAGCCTAAGCCATGAGCAATTCCTGCAGCAATAGCATAAATATTTTTGAGTACAGCAGCATACTCTGTACCGATAATGTCTTCAGAAATATTGCATTTTATATAGTCACTTCTTAAGTACTTTGCTAAGGTATTGGCATGATCGTCGTTGGCACAGGCCAAGGTTAAATAAGAAAGGCGTTCTAAAGCGACTTCTTCCGCATGGCAGGGTCCCGTGATCACCCCAATTTTGTCGAAAGGGATGTCATATTCATGATGAAAATGTTCCCCAACCAAACTCTGAGATTCTGGAACAATCCCTTTTATAGCACTAAATATGATTTTGTCTTTTAAACTGACCGTCACTTTATCAAGTTCTTTTTTTAAAAAGGCTGAAGGCACAACGAAGATTAGAAAATCTGATTCCTGAATGACCTTATTGATGTTATCGGATAAGTTGATTTGCTTTGGGTCAAATTCTACGGCGCTAAGGTAATTTGGGTTGTGGTGCTCTTTCTCAATGTGGGTTATGACTTCTTTGTTTCTCATATACCAGTTCACTTGCGATACATTTTCACATAGCATTTTTACTATTGCGGTAGCCCAGCTTCCACCACCTATAACGCCAAAATTCGGATTAGAATTAGTCATATATTTTGTTTTAGTGTCTATATCTTAATTTTTATGTTCTAGAGTTAATTTAAAAAATCTTAAAGATAATCACATTTACTCTTGGAGGAAAATACCTTTAAGTCGAGCATAGGCTTTCTGCTTATTTATAAAAATTCATCTCATCCATATATTCCCAGACTTTGTGCTGAAGAAGAGGGCGTGTATTTTTACCAGATTTTATCATTTCCCTTATTAGCGTTGAAGAGATTTCCATTTGAGGAGTGGTGGTGATATTGATTTTTGGATGATTCAAGAACTGTTCAGGAACTTCAGATTTGGTGTGTCGTGGACAAATATAGATCTCATGGTTGTCCAAAATATTTTGGAAATTTCTCCATTTATGGAAATTTACCAAATTATCCTCTCCCATAATCAAAGAAAAGTCTAAGTCTGGATACGAATCTTTGAGTTCTGCTAGCGTCTTGGAGGTATAACTTGGTTGAGGTAAGTTAAATTCCACATCGCAAGGTTTTAATTTTTCATAATCCTCTGTGCCTCGGTAAACCAACTCTAATCTATGATGATTTTCTAAAAGATTTTTTTTCTTTTTAAACGGGCTTTGTGGAGTAATAACAAGCCAAACCTCATCCATGTCTGTATGTTCTACCAAATGATTTGCAATAATCAAATGCCCGATGTGAAAAGGATTGAACGTTCCAAAGTAAAGACCAACTTTTTTCATATCTACTGAATAAAATCTTTTACTAAGTGGTAAGCTTCGTCCAGAGCTTTATCCAAATCTTCATTGACTATAATATGGTCAAACTGTGGAGCGGTGGCCATTTCAATAGAGGCTTTTGCAACACGCATGGCAATGCGATCTTCAGACTCTGTTTTTCTTTTTTTAAGTCGGATTTTAAGTTCTTCGATACTTGGAGGTTCAACGAATACCGCTAAGGTTTGTGTGGGATAAATACGTTTAATATCCAAACCCCCCACAACGTCTATATCAAAAACCACATGTTTTCCCATGGCCCAAATTCTATCTATCTCAGAATTTAAGGTTCCGTAAAAGTTATCTCTGTAAACCTCTTCCCATTCCAAAAAATCCTCGTTTTTAATATAGGATTTGAACGCCTTCAAATCCATAAAATAATAATCTTTTCCGTCGACTTCATCTTCTCTTGGTGATCTAGAGGTTGCAGAAATCGAAAACTCTAGATTTAGATCCTCTTTGCTTAAGAGATGTTTTACAATAGTGGTTTTGCCAGATCCAGATGGAGCAGAAAATACAATGAGTTTACCCTGTTTTGATTCGCCCATACTTATAATACGTTAAGGAGTTGCTCCTTTATTTTTTCTAGCTCATCCTTCATTTGTACAACGGCTTTTTGCATTGGAGCAAAGTTGGACTTACTACCTATGGTATTGATCTCTCTTCCTATTTCCTGGCAAATAAAATTTAATTTTCTTCCGTTAGAATCTGAAGAGTTTAACGCTTTATTGAAATAATCTAGATGGTTGTCTAGTCTTGTTTTCTCTTCGGTGATATCGTATTTTTCTATGTAATAAATCAATTCTTGTTCGAAACGGTTTTCATCCACTTTTTCCTTTAGATCCTCAATCCCTTTTCGCAATCTAGACTTCACGTGGGCAATGCGTTCGGGATCGATATCTTTTACTTTTAAAAGTAATTCTGTGAGGTTATCGATGCGAAGCTCAAAGTCTTTTTTTAAAACCTCTCCCTCATCGGTTCTAAATTGATTAATCTGTTCTAAAGCCATTTCCAAAACTTTATAAACCGCTTCAGAATCCTCTTTTTCTAGCTCATTTTTTTCTGAACTCAAGGCGTTTGGCATTGACATTGCAATTTGTAACAAACGGTTGTCGTCTCCATTGGTTGACGATGGGAATTGCTGAAGTTGACTCAGATAACTTTCAACTACTTTGATATTTATCTTCGCAGAGCTTTCTGCTTCATGTTTTTCTACCTGTAGAGACAAGTCTACTTTACCGCGGCCAAGTGCTTTTGATAATCTATTTCTAAGGGGAAGTTCGAGTTCTCTAAGTTCTGAAGGTAGTCTTACGTTAGCATCTAGATGCTTACTATTGAGAGATTTGAGTTCTGCCACAAAAGTTTTGCCAGCTACTTCCAATTTGCTTTTACCGTATCCGGTCATCGATTGAATCATAAAATCTTATCTAAAAAAGTTATGCAAAGGTAACAAATCCCATAGGAACTTTGAAGGGGGAAGTTAGCATTCCCCCGAGGAGTAATGCTTAATTTATTGTAATTTCGCTATTGTAGCAAGGTAAATTGAGTTCATGAAATATTATATTATAGCAGGAGAAGCATCTGGAGATCTGCATGCTTCCAATTTAATGCAAGCCCTACAAGAAAAAGATACCTCAGCAGATTTTAGGTTTTGGGGAGGTGACCTCATGGCAGACGTTGGTGGTACACTTGTTAAACACTATAGAGAACTCGCTTTTATGGGGTTTTGGGAGGTGATCACTAACCTTAAAACTATTTTCAAGAATATTAATTTTTGTAAAGTCGATATATTAGAATATCAACCTGACGCTATCATTTTTATAGATTACCCCGGTTTTAATATGAGAATTGCTCAATGGGCTAAAGAATTAGGGTTTGCAACACATTATTATATTTCTCCACAAATATGGGCGTGGAAAGAAAGCCGCATTAAAGCGATAAAAAGAGATGTAGATCATATGTATGTGATTTTGCCTTTTGAAAAAGACTTTTATGAGAATAGGCATGATTTTCCGGTTCATTTCGTAGGCCACCCTTTGTTAGATCAAATTGAAAAACGAAAAGACATCAGTTTTGAAGCCTTTAAGCTTAAGCATAAATTGGAAGATAAACCTATCATTGCTTTGTTACCGGGAAGTAGAAAGCAAGAAATCTCTAAAATGCTATCGGTTATGCTTTCAGTAGTAGAACATTATCCGTCTTTCCAATTTGTTATTGCGGGAGCACCAAGCCAAGATGAAGAATTTTATAAGTCGATTGTATCCAATTCAGAAGTGAAATTAATAGAAAACGACACTTATAACTTATTGAGTCAAGCTCATGCAGCTCTTGTTACATCGGGCACTGCAACTTTAGAAGCCGCTTTGTTTGAAGTGCCAGAAGTGGTTTGTTATAAAGCAAATGCTGTGTCCTATTTAATTGCTAAACAAATCGTCAATTTGCGCTTTATCTCTTTGGTAAATTTAATAATGGATCGCGAAGTAGTTAAAGAACTCATCCAAAGTAATTTCAATGTCAAACAACTTCATCAAGAATTGGATAAAGTCTTAGATTTTAACAAGCGCGAAGACTTACAAAAGGAGTATAAAGAATTGAAAACAAAGCTCGGCGGAGTCGGAGCAAGTCGTAAAACCGCCGAATTGATAGTTAATTCCTTCAATTAACCATTAAAGGCTGTTACGGTGTCTACTTTACCCTGTAGCATTTCTTTAAGCATGGATTCAATACCATTTTTTAAGGTAATGGTAGAGGATGGACAGCCACTACAAGCTCCTTGTAAAATGACTTGCACATCTTTTGACTCGGCGTTGTAAGACTTAAACATGATGTTTCCTCCATCGCTGGCAACAGCTGGTTTTACATATTCTTCTAGAATTTGTACAATCTCTTTAGAAATATCGTCAAGATTGCTAGTGTCAATTTCTGGAGTAGGGGCCTCTGTTTTTTTAGATTGGACTTTTCCAGATTCTAAAATCTTTCCCCCCTCTTCGAGATAATCTTTTATAAAGCCTCTCAACTCGTTGGTAATTTCTTCCCACTCTGCCATGTCGTATTTATTGATGGAGATATAGTTATCATCCATAAATATTTCTTTGACAAAAGGAAAGTGAAATAATTTTTGAGCAAGAGGAGAGAGTTCTGCATCATCGATACTTTTAAATTCGGCAGACTCCAACACCAGTTTTTTATTAGCGACAAATTTTATCACTGAAGGGTTAGGAGTGCTTTCTGCATAGACGGTCACAGGAATTTTGCTGACGGAGTCTTCCTCTTTTTCATCGACTATTTTACCGCCATCATTTATATGTTTTAGAAGCTGTTCTGAGATCTCGTTTTGTACATCCGCCCACTCTACAATATTAAATTTCTCAATAGCAATAAAGTTTTGAGAAATATAAACTGTTTTAACAAAGGGTAAGTAGAATAACTGAGAAGCAATTGGAGACTTCATCGCTTCTTCTATATTATGATATTCGTAGCCCTTTTGTTTGGTCAAAAATTCATTGAATTCGAATTTAAGGATAGAGGGTTTATTAGTAGGTTTAATTTCAACCGTGTAATTTAGCATGATTTTTCTTTTGAGCAAAATTACAAAACAATAAAATCAAAGCTTCAACTTTGTGCTTCTATTAATAATTTGATTATACAAATTTATATAACACTTTAAAATTTATATTTGTGTTGATTCTCTTATTTTACTAAATCTTTTAAAATCCTTTTGTTTAATAATTCCTTTTTTTTAATTTTTTCTAAAAGTTGTAATTGCTTAGCAATACTAGTATCCGTTATTTTCTCTTTTACTGCTTTTTCTCAAGGGTTGAGTTTACCTATTTACTCAGATTATTTAACAGACAACTATTATTTGGTTCACCCTTCTATGGCTGGAGCTTCAAACTACAATAAAGTGAGGTTAACAGCTAGGCAACAGTGGTTAGATGTAAAGGATGCCCCAAGTTTACAAACGCTAAGTGTCAATGGGAGAATAAATGATAAAGTAGGACTTGGAGGGATTTTTTATAATGACTCCAATGGAAGATTTTCACAACAGGGAGTAACTGCCACTTTTGCTTACCATTTGATGTTTTCCAGATCTACAGCAGATCTCCATCAACTTTCTTTTGGATTTAGTGCCAATATTCTTCAGGATCGCTTTGACCAAGAAGGGCTAAACACTATAGTTAATCCTGACCCTTCCATAGATGGGTCTCAACGTTCCGAGACCTTATTTAATACAGATATTGGGTTTTCATATTTCTTTTTGAATTTTTTCGCTCATGTAACTTTTAAAAATCTACTCCCACAGCAGCGTAGAGTTTTTTCAGAAATTTTCGAAACCAAAAATAAAAGGCAATATATGACTTCCGTTGGTTATACCATTATTTTATCAGAATCACGTTGGTTATTTGAACCTTCATTTTTTTTTCAGCATAGAGAAGCTCTTGATCAATCTAATATTGATTTCAATGCGAAGGCGTATTACCAACTTAATAGTGGTCAAATTTTGGGTGGGCTATCTTACAGAGCCGCTTTAGATGGGATAGATTTTGCAGCTTCTGGCTCTTCTGAACTAGAGTCCCAAAAGCCCCAATATGTGTCACCTTTTTTTGGCTTTAATTATAATCGATTTATGATAGCGTATACCTATACGTATCAAACCAATTCGAATGTCATTTCTACAGGAGGTTTCCACCAGATTACCTTAGGATATGATTTTGGTGAAGATAGAAAGCGTTACAAGTGTAACTGCCCCTCTGTAAACTATTAAAATTCCCTTCGGGTAATACTTACATGTCTAAAATCCTTCATCAATTCTTGAAGATGAGAAGAGTTGTCGGTGTTGGTATAAATGTTTATATCCCCAAAACTATCATCTGTATTCTTTAAATGTTTTTCTCTCAAAATAGTTTTGGTTTGCTTAGCGACTGCCCTTCCAGAATCGATAAGAGTGACATGCTTTGGAAGTAATTCTCTAAGTTTAGGAATTATGTAGGGGAAGTGTGTGCACCCTAATACCAAATAATCGATATCCTCTTTAATAAAAGGTTGAATTTGTTGATTCAGGTTATTAATAAACGTCTCATCATTGGTCCAGCCACCCTCAACAGCCTCCACTATTCCTTTTCCAATCACTTCAATGACGTTAACACCTTCGGTAAAACTCTCTGAGGTCTGCTTAAATAACTCACTGCTTAAAGTGCCTTTAGTCGCTAGAACACCTATGCGTTTTGCTTTTGAATTTAGAGCTGCGGGCTTTATGGCGGGTTCTATTCCTATAAAAGGAAGAGAATAGTTAGATCTTAAAAATGAAATAGCATTTGTTGTTGCTGTATTACAGGCCACAACGATCATCTTAGCCTTCATTTGAATAGCCAACTCCGTATTTTTAATACTTAAGTCGATGATATCTTGGCTTGTTCGAAGTCCGTATGGAGCATTTTTACTATCAGCCAGATAAACTATATTTTCACGAGGAAGTAAGTGGATAATTTCCTTAAGGAGGGATGTACCACCGACACCAGAATCAAATAATACAACAGGGTGTTTAGACATAAGGGATATAACTAAAAAAGACCATCACAAAGATGGTCTTTTTTTATAAAAATATAATGTGAATTAATTATTCTCCAATAGCAGTTTTAGCATCTGCCATCAAGTCGTAACCGTCTGCCATGAGGACTCCTGCTCCAAGTGAAGAATCTAAAACATAGTCATAGCCTTTTGCTCTAGCAACTTGTTGGATGACCTCTCTTGCTCTTTCTAAGACGGGTCTCATGAGTTCTTCTTGTTTTTTCTGAAGATCTTCAGAAGCGGTTTGTCTGTATTCCATGATGGATTGTTGCATTTCTTGCAGTTCCATCGCTCTCTTTTGATTTTCTTCTTCAGTCTTCGTGCCAGCTTCTCTTTGGTAACGTTCGTTTGTTTTCTGAGCTTCCTTCAACAAGTCATCTATTTCAGTACGATAAGTTTTTTCTCGTTGATCCAGCTCTGTCATTACAGATTGATAACTTGGTAAGGCTTGAACAAACTCTTGTGAGTTGACGTGTGCTACTTTCGACTGTGCATTTGAGGGTGCCATCAATACAAATGACAATATTAAAGCTATTGCGATTGTTTTTAAAGTTTTCATTTCTTAATTTTAGTTTAGTGATTATATTTAATTATTCTCTCTTGCTTTTCTAATAGAGTCTCTTTCTTTTTCTCTTTCTTCTCTTTCTTTTAAGATTCTTGCTCTCCGTTCTTCAAATTCTATTTGTCTTGCATCTCTTAACGAATCTCTTTTTCTTTGGCGTTCATCTATCAAAACTTCTCGTTCATTCTTTCTGGCTTCTTCTTCTTGAGCTTTTTCTTCCTTTTTGACATCTTCCTCTTCTGCTTTTTCAACAGACTTATAATCTCCTATTTCTTCCAGAACATCAGAAGATTCTTTTTCAGCTCCTCTAGAATTTCTATTGATAAGCTTTAAGATGACTTCACTTAAATCATGTCGCTTTGCAGAAAACAAAAGTAAGGCATCTGCGGAGTTTTCAAAAATAAAGTCATAATCTCTATTGTCCCCAATTTCTTGTATGGCATTAAAGACCTGATCTTGTATCGGCTGTATCAATTGCCTTTTTTGAACAATAAAATCTCCAGAAACACCAAAACGTTTATTGCGATACTCTAAAAGTTGGTTTTCAAGATATTCTATTTCATCATCCAGATCTTGAATTAAATCTGTAGTAAGTAAAGGTCTTTCACTTTCTAACTCATTCTTAAGCTTATCAATGTCGTTCTGTTTGCTTTCTATCTCCGTTCTCCATTGTTGAGCTTTAGAGTCCAATTGGCTAGAGGCTTGTCTATATTCAGGAACATTATCTAAGATATAATCCATATCCACATAAGCTATCTTTAGACCACCCTGTGCAAAAGAGGTAACAGCACAAAAACAAATAAAGAAAACGCTATTAATAAATCTCATAATTGGAATGTATTAAAAATCATGTTGTTTTAAAATTGTTGACCGATAATAAAGTGGGTTTCCCACCCATTAGGACCTGTATTACTGCCGGGTATGGGGTCAAATCCATAACCAAAGTCTATGCCCAATAGACCAAAAGCAGGCATAAAGATACGTAAACCAGCACCTGCAGATCTGCTCATTTCAAAGGGTGTAAAGTCTTTAAACTGATCAAAAGTAGCACCACCTTCCATGAAGGCAAGGGCATAGATTGAAGCTGAAGGTTTTAATGTAATAGGATACCTCAATTCCATCGTGTATTTGTTATAGATGGAAGCTCCATCATTAAAGCTTTCTTCTCCACCAACTGTTCGTGTCCTGGGTAATATGGATTGGTTAGGATAACCTCTTAGAGCAATAATTTCACGACCATCCAAAGCAAACCCAGCTAAGCCATCTCCTCCTAAGAAAAAACGTTCAAATGGAGGAATACCTCTGTCATTATTATAAGCCCCTAAGAACCCATATTCAAAACGTGTTCTTAAAACTAGTTTATCAAACAAATTATTATACCAATCACCACTAAATTTAACCTTATAAAATTCCAACCAGTTGAAACGTTGCTGATCGATGACCGCTAAAGCTTCTCCATCATTACTGGCCAAAGCCTCTATTCTTTGTTCTCGAAGCCCCGCGTAATCAACATCGTTAAAAGCCGAGTAGGGAAGAGTAAATTTCACAGAGAAATCGAATTCTGATCCTCCTGTTGGAAAAATGGGATTGGTGAACGTATTATTTCTGTTTAATCCGACGGTGAATGATAGGTTATTTGATGTTCCATTAGGGAATCTAAATAATCCGATATTATAATTATTTAATTGAAAATTCTGGTACCCAATAGAGGTGGATAAAGTAAAGTTTTGATCGGGTTCTCGTAGTCGTTTAGCAAAACCAACGTTTATACCAGTAATGGTAAAACTTCTGTCATTATCAGCTCTTCGTGTTAATGGGTTGAACAAAAATTGTATAGTTTGAGATAATGATACAGAGAGCTGCACCGGCTTTTTACCGCCCAACCAGGGTTCTACAAATGATAAACTATAATTTTGAAAGGCTAAACTGGCTTGTGCTCTTAGAGATAAAGATTGACCATCCCCCATAGGTACAGGCTTATAGGCTTCTTTATTGAAAATATTTTTAAGGGAGAAGTTGTTGAATCTCAAACCTAAAGTTCCAATAAAACCTCCTCCACCATAACCACCTTGCAACTCAATTTGACTGCTACCTTGTTCTTCTACTACGTATTGAAGGTCTAGAGTACCTGATTGTGGATCTACATTTTTAAATTCTGGTTCAAGATTTTCAGCATTAAAAAATCCAAGCTGCCCAAGTTCACGAATCGTATTCATGACATCTTGTTTGCTGTATTGTTGTCCTGGTCGTGTCCTTAAATTTCTAAAAATGACATTGTCATTTGTCTTGTCATTACCAGAGATTAAAATTTCGTTGAAGTAGGCAATTTTTCCCTCGTTGATTCGTATTTCGAAGTCAATAGTATCGTTATAAATTCGGGTTTCTACAGGAGTGATATTCGAAAACAGGTAACCATTGTTTTGATATAAATTGGTAATATCATTGGCATCTGGTTTTTCATTATTGGCGATTTTATTCTGTAAAACAGTTCCGTTGTAAGGATCTCCTTTTCTTATCCCCATGAGTTGGCTTAACTGAGCGTTTGTATAAGCGGAATTTCCTAAAAAGTCAATTTCTCCAAAATAGTAGCGGTTCCCTTCCTTCACCTCTATGTTAATAGTAATATCAGTATCTGAATTTACAATAACAGAATCGCTTACTATTCTAGCATCTCGATATCCTTTTTCCTTAAACTTCTTTACGATTTTATCTTTATCTGTTTCATATTCTTCTTCAATGAACTTCGAACGTTTCCATACCCTTAAGAAGAATTTCTCTTTGGTTTTCTTCATCATCCGTTTTATAGTCCAGTCGGAAAACTGTTCATTCCCTTTAATATTGATTTCGCTTATTTTTACTTTATCGCCAGTTTCAATGTCAACTGTCACATTAACAAGGTTATCCGTACTTGAAGTGTCTATAACTTCACTGGTAATGATGTTCGCTTTTGCATTCAAAAAACCTTTCTCTTTATACTTCTCTTCTATATTATTACGAAGATTTATCACATAATTTTCAGTGATTTTTGTATTCTTTTGAATGGAGTTGTCTTTTATAATTTCGGAGCGCTTACGTTTCTTAATTCCTCTTACTTTTATCTCGTTAAGTTTGGGTACTTCAACGATTTCAAGCTGCAAATCTGCGATATCTCCGTCTACATTTTTTAAGTAAAAATTTATATCACTAAAAAGACCAAGATTCCAAAGTTTTTTTAGAACCTTACTTATTCTGTCACCAGGAATGTAGAGTTCTTCTCCTTCCTTAAGGCCAGTGAAGGCAATCACGGTTTGTTCGTTATAGCTTGAGGAACCAATAACTTCTATCTTTCCTAAAGTGTACTTTTTACCGGCGGCTTGCTGAGGGTTTTGCTGAGCATTCGCAAAGGCGAAAAATAACATTAGTGTTAGAGCTGTAACATATAGGTTAACTCTAGAAAATAGTGTAGTGCACTTAGAGTTGTTCACTTGTTTTTCCAAATCTTCTTTCTCTTTTTTGATATTCGTAAATTGCTTCAAAAAGGTTTTCTTTTCTAAAATCTGGCCAGAGGGTTTCTGTAAAATACAATTCCGCATATGCCATCTGCCAGAGTAAAAAATTACTGATTCGCTGTTCGCCGCTTGTGCGAATCATCATATCTACATCAGGTAAATTTCGAGTGTAAAGATGATTATTTATTGTAGACTCATCAATAGTTTCAGAATCTATTATATTATTTTTCACCTTTTGGCTGATTTGTTTGACAGCTTGAATCATTTCTTCTCTCGCCCCATAACTCAGAGCTAGGGTTAAGGTCATGCGAGAATTATTTGCTGTCTTCTCGATAACTTCTTTAAGTTCTTTTTTGGCCTTGGCGGGTAAATTTTCTATACAACCAATCGCCTGAAGCCTAATTTTATTGTCTTGTAATGTCTTAATCTCATCTTTTAAAGAAGACACCAAGAGCCTCATAAGAGTTTGAATCTCTAGTTTAGGTCTATTCCAATTTTCAGTCGAAAAAGCGTAAAGCGTAAGATTTTCAATGCCTAATTCAGCACTGCTTTCTACAGTTTCTCTAACGGCTTTAGTTCCTTTTTCATGGCCTCTTACCCGCATTAATCCCTGTTTCTTGGCCCAGCGCCCATTTCCATCCATGATGATGGCAACGTGCTTAGGAAGCTTTTCTATGTTTATGTTTGATCTGAAATCCATTCACTAAAAATTGCAATAACAAGGTTTACGCCCAAATGTGTAAGTGAGTGTAAGTCCCGAAAACATGTACCAATCATTCATATTTGAATTTCCAAAGGTAGGATAAATTGTTTGACTGTTTATTTCATCTTGAACACTTCCGTCCAAATTATCTGTAAAAGTATATCTGGCACCAAATTCTACAGCTACTATCCAATGCTTGCTCAAGGCCCCCTTTATTCCTATAACTAGGGGAATGGCGAAATTTGAGATAGAGTTTCCCTCGACAAGTTCACCATCTTCTACAAAAAAATCATCAGTAAAAAAATAAGTTGGACCAGTATAAAGATAGGGGGTGATAAGAGGTCTTTTAAGCGCATGAAGATCCCATTCAAAAAAGTTTAATTCTAAACCAACCGACAGTTCCGTAATGCTGCTCTCAAAAGAATATCCTCGATTAAATCTTCTGGGTTCATCAGACCTTAAATCGTTTCCAAAGGTGTTTGCCCTTAATACAGAAAACCTGAAAGCGTGTCTAGGACTTCTGTTCCATTTTAAGAGGATACCATAAGAAACTTTATCCTGACTCAGATAATCTTCTGTTTTCATAAAGGAAGAAGAGCCAACATCACCAACAAAATTCACTCCACCCAACATAAGACCTGCTTCATAAGTCTGAGCCGATGCGAACTGAATTCCAAGACAAATGGAGAGGCCAATAAGAATATATCTCATAGAGTTTCAAAAGTTTGCAAATATATAAATATCGATATCACTGGTTTTTATTTTAAATCATTTCTGATTTAAAAACACAATTTGGCTCGATTTATTGTTTTAGTTGCGTTTATCTTGTCCCCAAAGTAGTTTTTTTCTGAGGGTTGTAATAAAGCTATCGCTAAATAGCCAAACAAGTTTAATCTTGAAGTCAGCTTTTTTGATGCGCACAATGGTGTCTTTGTCCAAACTGGCTAACCTAGAGTCCAACGAAATCAGATATTGATCTTCTCTGCCTGAAATTTTCAACTTTATTTCTAAATCATCGGGGATAACTAGAGGTCTGGCATTTAAATTATGTGGTGCGATGGGAGTGATGACGAAACTTTTGGTTTGAGGTGTGATAATAGGCCCTCCACAACTTAAAGAGTATCCTGTGGAGCCTGTTGGCGTTGAAATAATAATACCATCAGACCAGTATGCATTGAGGAATTCATCATTCAACCAAGTTTCAATGGTGATCATAGAAGTTGTTTCCTTTCGGCTTACGGCAATATCGTTAAGGGCAAAAGGGAAAGAATGCAGAGCGCCTTCTTGAGATTCGCAGGAGACCTCCAGGACAGACCGCTCGGAAACTGTGTATTTTTCGTCTAGAATTTCCTCTATGCTTTTTTTAATTTCGTTTTTATGAACAGTAGCCAAAAATCCTAGCCTGCCAGTGTTGATACCTATAATAGGAATTTTGAGATCTTTTACAAACTTTACCGCCGACAGAATAGTACCATCTCCACCTATGGTAAAAAATAAATCTATGGTTTTATCAAGAGATGCAAATGTTTTTAAGCTATTGATTTCGGGGATAGGTTTCTCTTTCTTCAGTAGTCTAAAGTAGTCTTCTTCGATGACCACACTTATATGATGTTCATTGAGGACATCAAGTAGTTGAAGGAGATACTTTTCAGTTTCCGGATTAAAAGATTGGCCAAAAATAGCGACGTGTTTCACCATGATTTATTTAAGCTATATGTCTAAATATTTGTTGAGATAGTCTGAATGTTCTTTAAGGTCCTCCGTAAAGAGGTCTTCGGGATGTTCGCTAGCAATTTGATAATCGTAACGTCTAAAGGTTTGTAGGATTTCATTGATACTCTGGTGTTCTACTTTTACAGTAATTTCAACGACATCTTTGGAGAGATAACTCACATACATGCCAGATAACTTCGCATTAAGAGTTTCAATAAGTTGAGCGACTTCACTAAAAGAGAATTTGGTTCTCTCTTTCCTTAAGATCATTACCTCCCCCTCGTTAGCTACAAAAGGACTTTCCCCAAATAAATCCAAAACATCCTCAAGCTTCATTATGCCAATGTAGTTTTTGTCTTGGTCTAGAATGGGCAACAAGTTGGTCTGATGATTAGCAAACTCATGGATAAGGTCTAAGTTGGTTTTATGTGCTTCTGCATAAAAAACTTCTATCAGGTATTTAAATTCCGAAAGTGGTGCGTCTTTATCTAAATTAATCAAGTCAGCTACATTAATACTTCCTTTAAAAACGCCTTTTTTAAAAACGGGAAGATGATTGAATGTTGAGGTCTTGAAAACCGACTTCACTTCTGAAATTGAATTCGATATATCAAGAGGCTGTAGGGTTTTGTTAATTAAATTTTGCCAAATCATAAGATGATCTTTTCATGCAAAATACGTAAAATCAAAGCAAAGTCTCGTATTTGATTGTATTTTTGTTTAAAAACTAACAATGATACGATTAAGTGTTAATATCAATAAAATTGCGACTCTTAGAAATGCTAGAGGAGGAGATACCCCTAATGTGGTTGAATCTGCAAAAAATTTAGAGTCTTTTGGAGCTCAAGGGATTACGGTTCACCCTAGGCCAGATGAGCGCCACATACGATACGCCGATGTCAATGAACTAACCAAAGTGATTAAAACCGAATTCAATATTGAAGGGAATCCTAATCAAAAGTTTATAGCTCTAGTTCTAGACGCTAAACCAGCTCAGGTGACTTTGGTCCCAGATGGGGAGGATGTCCTAACTTCCAATGCTGGATGGGACACCTTAAAGCACAAGGATTTTTTGAAGGAGGTAATTTCAGAATTTAAAGCTCATGGTATAAGAACTTCAGTTTTCGTGGATCCCTCTGTGCAAATGATTCAAGGGGCCGCCGAAGTAGGGGCCGATAGAGTAGAACTTTTCACCGAGGCTTACGCCCAAGGGTACATTAAAGATAAGGAAAAAGCGATTGCACCTTATTTAAAATGTGCTGAAGAAGCCAAAAGTCTTGGCTTAGGGATCAATGCTGGGCACGATCTTTCACTTGAGAATATTGAATACTTTGCTCAGACGATTCCTTTTCTAGACGAAGTTTCTATCGGTCATGCTTTAATTTCAGAAGCTATATATGATGGATTGGAAGTTGTGGTTAAATCTTATCTAAAAAAACTAAGCTAAATGAAGTTACATTCAAAAATAAAAGGAAAGGGTAAGCCTCTTATTATTTTACATGGGTTTTTGGGGATGGGCGATAATTGGAAAACATTAGCTAATGCCTACGCTAAAGAAGGCTTTGAGGTGCATCTTGTCGATCAAAGAAATCATGGAAGAAGTCCTCATGACATAGCTTTTAGTTATGAACTCATGGCCGAAGACCTTAAGGATTATCTCGAGGATAAATATTTAGAAAAGGTCTCTATCATTGGTCATTCTATGGGGGGAAAAGTCGCTATGCGCTTTGCAACCTTACATCCAGAGCGCCTTAATAAACTGATCATTGTAGATATTGCCCCAAAATATTATCCACAACATCACCAGCAAATTTTGGAGGGTTTAACTCAGGTTTCTAAAGCTAAACTAACGTCTAGAAGTGATGCGGACGAGCTTTTGGCTAAGTATATTTCTTTAAAAGCAGTAAGACAATTTCTTTTAAAAAATCTGTATTGGAAGACGCAAGACGAAATCAACCTTAGACTAAATTTGCAAGCTTTAAAAGAGAATATAGAAGAAGTGGGAAAAGGTTTGCCGCAAAATTCAAAATATGCAGGAGAGACCTTGTTTTTAAAAGGAGGTAATTCAGACTATATCCAAGAAGAAGATAAAAAAGATATGGCTTCTCATTTTGAAAATTTTGAGATGAAAGTCATCAAAAATTCAGGTCATTGGGTACATGCAGAAAAAAGAGAGGACTTCCTTCAAGTCAGTTTAGACTTCTTAAAAACAAATTAATTTATAATGCGTGCATAATATTTTAAATTTATGGTGTGAAACTATTAATAATTGATAAATTTGATAAGCAATTTTAGAATATCATAATTAAACAAAATCGATATGAAGAACTTTTTAATTTCAGGAATGCTTATAATTTTTGCATCAGCTTCAGTTTATGCAGGAGGTTATCGAGTAGCAGCCCAAGGGCAGCGCGCCTTAGCAATGGGTCATGCTGGAGTAGGTGTCGTGAATAGTGCAGAAATTGCATTTTTCAACCCCTCAGGAATGGTCTATTTGGAAGATAAATTCACAGTTTCTGCCGGGGTAACAGGTGTTTTCTCTAATGTGAAATGGCAAAATACGTCTACTGGGCAATTTGCAGAAACCCAGCAGGGTGCAGGAACGCCGTTTTATCTTCATGCGGCTTATAAAGTCAATGAATGGATAAGTTTAGGTTTATCGGTGACGACTCCTTATGGAAGCTCTGTAGAGTGGGAGCCGGATTGGGCAGGTTCTCACTTGGTCAATGATATTAATTTAGCAGCTATCTTTATACAGCCCTTAGTTTCAATAAAGCTATCAGAACATTTTAGTATTGGTGGTGGACCTATTTTTGTGACAGGTAATGTCAATTTTAATAGAAATGCTAGCCGTACCCTTACCGACGAACAAGGAAATAGATCTAATATTACCGTAGATGACACTGGGGTAAATAATACAGGATGGAGTGGAAGTTTTATGTTTACTCCTGTTAAAGAATTGAGAATAGGATTTAATTATAGATCTGAAATACTTCTGAATGCTGAGGGAGGCGAGGCAGTTTTTAGTGATTTCCCAAACTCGGCATTAACTCCTCAAAACGGTACAACCACCTTTAATGCCACTCTGCCACTTCCAGCCGAGTTAACCATTGGCTTTGCTTACGAGCCTAATGAAAAATGGTTATTTGCCTTTGATTATCAGAGAGCATTCTGGGATGTTTATAATTCTCTAGACATTGAATTTGGAAATCCAAATGTTCCAACGTCTGTTAACCCAAGGAACTACAAAAATGCATCTATCTATAGATTTGGTGCTCAATATAAAGCAACAGAAAATGTGACCTTGAGAGCGGGTTATTATTTTGATGAATCTCCAGTACAAGCTGGATTTTTTGCGCCAGAAACTCCAAGAAATGATGGAAGTGGTTATACAGCAGGTTTGTCTTTTCAAGTCTCTGAAAAGCTTGCTATAGATGCTTCTTTTCTGTACTTAAGATTCCAAGAAGTAGAGGCCTCTTATGACTCATACCTTGAAAATGGGCAAAGTGCTCCTTTTAGTGGATCATACAAATCAAACGCATTCTTACCAGGATTGGGAGTGACTTATAAATTATAACTAAAAACTATGAAAAACTATATAAAATATTTACCTTTTCTTGCCATAGGATTTCTGTCTTGTGAGCCAGAATTTGACGACGCCATCGAAGAAAACGAAGTCTACACCGCTGGTGAAGCTGATTTCTCCAACTATGTTTCTCTAGGGAATTCGTTAACTGCAGGATTTGCAGACAATGCACTTTACATACAGGGACAACAAAACTCCTACCCGAATATCCTTGCTAGCCAATTTAAGCTCGTAGGTGGAGGTGAGTTTATACAGCCTTTAATGGAGGATAATTTAGGAGGCTTACTTTTGAATGGAATGCAAATTACTAATAATCGATTGGTATTATCTACTGCTTCAGGTAGTCCAGCACCAGCAACAATTGCTGGAGCTCCTCAAACTGAAATCACCAACAAATTATCGGGGCCCTTTAATAATATGGGAGTCCCTGGTGCAAAAAGTTTTCATCTAGCGGCGCCAGGTTATGGTAATGTCGCAGGTGTAGAATTAGGACAAGCCAATCCTTATTTTGTAAGATTTTCTACATCAGAAACTACGACGATTCTTGCAGATGCTGTAGCTCAAAACCCTAGTTTCTTTTCGCTTTGGATTGGAAATAATGATATTCTAAGCTATGCTACAAGTGGAGGTACAGGTGAAGACCAAGCTGGAAATTTAGACCCTTCAACTTATGGAAGTACAGATATTACAGACCCTAACGTATTTGCTCAAATTTATTCAAATCTTGTCGATGCCTTAAGTGCAAATGCGTCTGGAGGAGTGGTTTATAATATTCCAAATGTTACCGACATCCCGTTTTTCACAACGGTTCCAAACAACGCTTTGGTTTTGGATGCAGCTTCAGCGGGTAGTTTGACTGGCTTTTTCCAAGCAGTTGCTGGAATTTTTACTCAAGGCTTGATTCAGGAAGGAGTACCGCCAGCACAAGCACAAGCTCTAGCGGCTCAATATGCTATTGCATTTAATGAAGGCCCAAATCGTTTTGTAATTGATGTTCCTGCAACTCAAACTAATCCATTAGGATTTAGACAAATGCAAGAGGGTGAACTTTTACTTTTAACCATCGATCGAGGTGCTTTGGCACAAGGTTATGGTTCTGTAGCTCTTTCACCAGCAGTTTTGCAAGTTTTAGGAATCCTTCAACAAGGAGGTACGCCTACTCAAGAACAGGCGCAATTGGTTTTGGGGGCGGTGAATGGTATTGACGATAAAGATGCTCTAGACTCTAGTGAACTTTCTGATATCTCAAATGCTAGACTTTCTTACAATTCTACAATACAGTCTTTAGCAGAAGCTAATGGATTGGCTTTTGTAGACGCTGACGCTTTATTAAATAGAGTAGGACAAGGCATAAGCTTTCCTGGTGGAGTTATCACTTCAGACTTTGTCACTGGTGGTGGATTTTCTTTGGATGGTGTGCATTTAACTCCCCGGGGTTATGCTCTTATAGCTAATGAAACTCTAGAAGCTATTAATCAAACGTATGGGTCTAACTTACCAGAAGTAAATGTTGGAGAGTTTGGAACAATATCTTTGAGTGACAATGTGAATTAACTGTTTCTAAATTATAATTATAACTGCTTCAACTTAATTGTTGAGGCAGTTTTTTTTATATTAGATTTCAAAATTTAAAACAGACCTATGAAAACCTTACTTCAAATTGTTCTCACAGGACTTATTGTCCTTATACTATCCAATATTCTGGGTGGGGTGTATGTCGCCGACTTTTTTACGGCTATTGTTGTTGCTGCAATTCTTGCCCTACTTAACATCTTTATAAAGCCAATTTTATTGATTCTGACCCTTCCAGTCACCGTCGTCACCTTTGGTTTGTTCTTGCTGGCAATTAATGCATTTATCATTCTCATGGCAGACTGGCTTATAGAGGCCTTCCGTGTTGATGGATTTTGGTGGGCAGTGTTATTTAGTATTTTGCTCTCTTTCTTACAATCTATAGTGTTCGCCCTTGCACAGCGTAAAAGATAATTTAAATTTCAATAAATGGTAGTAACCAAAAAGGCCATGCTTATCATGTCCATATTTACTCTTTTTGGCTTCAGCGGAATAGCTTATTTTATTTTATCATTTTCAGATAAAGTTAATTATTTTGAGATGTTCAACTATGATCATCTCGTCACCTCTATTCCAATTGGTCTTGGCTTTGGAGCATTGGCAGCCCTTATAGGAGCTTTGCTTTTAAAACTTCCGGTGTTAAAAGAAACAAGTACTTTTTATGCTAGGCTTTTTAAAGGCTTAGACCTGCAGTGGATTGATATAGTATTCTATTCTCTATGTGCAGGTATAGGAGAAGAAATTCTATTTCGCGGAGCGCTTCAGCCTCTAATGGGTTTATGGTGGGCTGCTATACTTTTTGTTGTTTTACATGGCTATATATCTACAAAGGATTGGAAAAAATCTATCTATGGAGTATTTCTGATTTTAATTTCTGCTGGCTTTGGCTATCTCACACGTTACTTTGATATTTTCTCGGCAATGGCTGCGCATTTTATTTTTGATGTCATCATGTTTATTAAACTCAGAAAAGAAGCGAGATCGATGTCTTCTGAAATTGAATAAGATTTAAGGCTTGGTGTAATACCAAATCAAACCTGCAATGTCATAATGAATCGTTTTTTTTTCGTCTATTTTTTATCAAAAATAATTACCGCAACTAAGGCTATGCTAATTATTTTCAACTTCAATCAATCAAAAAACCTGTGCTGAGCCACGTCGTCTTATAATTCAATTTATTTATACGGCATTATAAATTTAATTCGGTATAAAACCCTTACACTCTAGCCTTCAGCATAAAAACTTGGTAAGCAGTGAAATAAATTGTAATTTTGCACTTCCAAAAAAATTCTTTAAAATGAAGATAACAAGAGAAGATAAAGACCAACTAAATTCTGTCATCAAAATCATTATTGAAAAAAACGATTACAGTCCAAAGGTAGAAAAAGTACTTAAAGACCATCGTAAGACAGCAAGTATTCCTGGTTTCAGAAAAGGAATGGTCCCAACGGGTATGATAAAAAAACAGTATGGAAAATCTGTTTTAGTAGATGAAGTCAATAAATTGTTACAAGAATCATTAAACTCATATATCACAAAAGAGAAGCTCGAAATTTTGGGAAATCCACTTCCTAAACCACAAGATGAACTAAACTGGGAGTCCGACGATTATAACTTTGAATTTGAACTAGGATTAGCCCCAAAATTTGATATCACTTTGGAAGATGAAGGTCCAGTTAAGTATTACAACATTTCTGCAGATGAGGAGATGATTGATAATCAACTCAAAACCATTCAGCGTCAATACGGGAAACTCGAGCCCCAGAACGAAGTGAAGGAAAAATTTATAGTGGTTGGAACGTTTCACAATGAAGAAGAAGGTATCGAAAATGAGGCCACCTTCAACGTTGAAGATCTCGATGGAGAGATCAACCAAAAAGTACTTTTAGGAGCAAAGACCGGAGATCAAGTCGTTTTAAAATCTAGCAAACTTTTTAAAGATGAGGATACTTTAGCGACTCAACTTGGTATTGAAAAAGATAAAGCTGAGGGTCTAAAAGTTGATTTGACGTTCACGATCAAAGAAATTAATGAACAAATTCTAGCAGAACTTAATCAAGACTTGTTTGATAAAGCTTTTGGTGAAGGAGAAGTCTCCTCAGAAAAGGAAGCTAAAGAAAAAATAGCAGAACAATCCAAGCAAACTTTTCAACAACAAGGCGATCAGCAATTTTTTAATGATGTCACAGAGCACCTGATTGAAAAGTCAAATATGAGTTTACCTTCAGAGTTTCTTCAAAAGTGGATGCAAACACAAGGTGAAAAGAAATTGACAGTTGAAGAGGCTAAAGATGAATACGAAAAGAGTGAGAAGGGTATTAAGTACCAGCTTATCGAAGCCAAAATAGCGAAAGACAACGATGTCAGAGTCGAGATGGAGGACGTTAAGAAAGTCGCCAAAGAAAAGATTAAAATGCAGATGATGCAATTTGGTCAAATGGACTTTCCAGAAGATCAAATGGACGGAATCATTCAAAATTTGATGTCGAACCAAGAGCAGGTAAAACAGTTTTCAGAGGAAGTAATGGTTCAAAAATTACTTGGACTTTACAAGCAGAAAATGAAGATTGAAGAAAAGGACCTTACATACAAAGAATTTGTAGATACGATTTATAAATAAATCAATTTTATACTTACAAAAGGATATAGTTCGAAGTTAACATTTAGTAAAAGAAGCACACAAGATCTTAGCTTCGAGCTATATTTGTTTTTAAAATACAGAGGATACTATGAAAATGGATAAAGAATTCAAAAAATTTGCCACCAAAGATCATGGTGTCAATGCCAATTATTACGATAAAATTATTACAAGCATGACTCCTTCTGCGATGACTCCCAATATTATTGAGGAGCGCCAGATGAATGCTGTAGCTATGGACGTTTTTTCTAGATTGATGATGGACAGAATTATTTTTCTAGGATTACCTATCAACGATCAAGTTGCTAATATTATTCAAGCCCAACTTTTGTTTTTAGAAAGCACAGATTCTTCAAAAGATATTCAGATTTACATAAACTCTCCCGGAGGTAGTGTTTATGCTGGTTTGGGAATTTATGATACTATGCAGTTCATAAAGCCAGATGTGGCTACTATTAATACAGGAATAGCAGCTTCTATGGGAGCCGTTCTGCTTTGTGCAGGAACTGCTGGAAAACGAAGTGGTCTTCCTCATTCAAGAGTGATGATCCATCAGCCTATGGGTGGAGCACAAGGACAAGCAGATGATATTGAAATCACAGCGAATCAAATCATAATGCTGAAAGAAGAATTATATACGATCATTTCAAAACATTCTGGAAAATCTTACGATGAGGTCTACCAAGATGGAGATAGAGATTTCTGGATGAAATCAGATGCTGCGAAAGAGTATGGAATGATTGATGAAATATTGACTAGAGACTAAGTTATGGCTAAAGAAGAGTTAGAATGTTCATTTTGTGGACGCAAAAAAGTTGAAACCAACCTACTTATTGCAGGATTGGACGCCCATATTTGTGACCGATGTATCGAGCAAGCTCACGGAATCGTTATTGAGGAATCCAAACAGGATAGTACAGAAGAGCTTTCTTCAGAATTGAAGTTAAGAAAGCCAAAGGCTATCAAAGATTTCTTAGATCAATATGTCATTGGTCAAGACCAAACTAAAAAAGTGATGTCTGTGGCCGTTTATAATCACTACAAAAGATTACTACAGCCAAAATCTAAGGATGACATTGAAATCCAAAAGAGTAATATCATTATGGCAGGGCAAACGGGGACAGGTAAAACACTTGTTGCCAAAACCATAGCTAAAATGCTTAATGTTCCTCTAGCTATTGTAGATGCTACTGTATTAACCGAAGCTGGATATGTTGGTGAAGATGTGGAAACCATCTTAACTAAGCTTCTTGCAGCAGCAGATTACAATACTGAAAAAGCTGAGCATGGGATTGTGTTTATTGATGAAATTGATAAAATCGCACGTAAAAGTGATAATCCTTCCATTACAAGAGATGTAAGTGGTGAAGGTGTTCAACAAGCTTTGCTAAAACTTTTAGAAGGCACTACCGTTAACGTACCACCAAAGGGAGGCCGTAAGCATCCAGATCAAAAATTTATAGAAGTCAACACAGAAAACATATTGTTTATTGCTGGAGGTGCGTTTGATGGTATTGAGAAAAATATCTCAAAGCGTTTAAACATGCAAGCCGTTGGCTATGGAGCTTCAAAATTAGGTGAAAGTGTAGATAAAGAAAATATTCTTCAATATATTATCCCTAAAGATTTGAAAGATTATGGTCTCATCCCAGAGATTATTGGTCGTCTTCCTGTCCTTACCTATATGGATCCTTTAGATAAGGAGACGCTAAGACGTATTTTGACAGAACCTAAAAATGCCATTATAAAACAATACCAAAAGTTGTTTGAAATGGATAATATTGATTTTCAAATTACCGACGGGGCTTTAGATTTTATCGTTCAAAAGGCACTAGAATACAAGCTTGGAGCAAGAGGTTTACGTTCACTTTGTGAAGCTATCCTTACCGATGCGATGTTCTATCTGCCAGAAAGTGATGAAACTGAATTTAAGGTAACAAAGTCCTATGCTGAAAAATCTCTTGAAAGAACTAGTTTGAGAAAGCTGAAAGCAGTGAGTTAATCTCACCTAACTTTTATAAGAAATAGTTACAGACCTCATCAAATTTAATTGATGAGGTCTTTTTATTGAATTTATGTCTATTTTTAATTTTGAATTAAAAAAACAGACATATGAAATTAGTTTTCAGCCTATTTTTTATAGCATGCATTTGCTGTACCACCTATGCTCAAGGCATAGCTGTATTATCTCAAAAGGAACAATCTAAAGTTGTCGATCAATGGCTCGGAGAACGTATAGAAACAATCTTGCCAAAACTAATGGACCGTTCTGGGATAGACATGTGGTTGGTGATTTCTAGAGAATACAATGAAGACCCAGTTATTAAAACTTTTCTGCCAAGCACATGGTTGGCGGCTCGAAGGAGGACTATACTAGTGATGTATAAGCCTAAAGGAGAAGATGAGGTGGAAACTTTGGCAGTAGCTAGGTATAATGTGGGCTCATATTTTAAAAAAGCATGGGATCCTGAGGTCGAACCAAACCAATGGAAGCGATTGATAGAGCTTATTAAAGAACGCGATCCAAAGCAAATCGGTATTAATACTTCTGAAGATTTTGGACATGCTGATGGCTTAAACCATACCGAATACAAAATGCTGATGGAATATTTACCCAAATCCTACCAACAGAGGGTAACTTCTGCAGAAGCCCTTGCCGTAGGTTGGTTGGAAACAAGAACACCTTCAGAAATGGCAACGTATAAACACATCCAAACCATAGCTCATCATATTATCCAAGAGGGTTTATCGGAGCAGGTGATTACTCCAGGGGTAACCAGTACTTCAGACGTAGTCTGGTGGTACAGAGATAAAATTAAAGAGCTTGGTCTAGAAACTTGGTTTCATCCTACAGTAGATATTCAAAGAAGCGGTAACGAAAGCAAGGAACATTTGAGAACGTTTGATACGAATCCAGACCCAGAGATTATAAGGCCTGGTGATATTTTACATATGGATTTTGGCATCACCTATTTAAGATTGAACACAGATACGCAAGAACTTGCATACGTTTTAAAGCCAGATGAAAAGGAAGTTCCCCAATACCTTAAAGAGGCTCTTGCGGTTGGAAATCGGTTGCAAGATATACTAACGTCCAATTTTAAAATTGGCAGAACGGGTAATGAAATCCTAAAAGCAGCGAGATCTACCATGAGTTCTGAAGGTATAAACGGCACTATTTATACTCATCCCATGGGATATCATGGACATGCAGCAGGGCCTACTATCGGGATGTGGGACAATCAAGGTAATGTACTGGGTTCTGGTGATTACCAACTCCACCCAAATACGGTGTATGCGATAGAGCTCAACGCAGAAGTTTACTTAGACGAATGGGAAAAGCCTTTTCGGGTGATGTTGGAAGAAGGCGCTCATTTTAATGGGCAAGAAGTCATTTATCTGAATGGGAGACAAAAAGAATTTTTAACCATTCCTAGACAAAAGACGTATCTAAAAAACTAATATTTTGAATTTTATTTAGGTTAATAGGATTTTATTCAAAATAAATTTTAATTTAGTCTCATATTATAATACAAATGACAATTCGTTTTTATATTTATTTCAACTTTTATTTTGCTAGTCTAGCGAAACGGGGTTGATATGAAATAAATTCATTATCAAATATACAAAGCCTCGTTTTTTACGAGGCTTTTTTAATTTATAAAATTGAAAATAGCAATACAAGGAATAAAAGGATCTAATCACTATAAAGCCCTTACAGAGCTTTTTGGGGAAACCGATGTCGAGGCTTTAGAATGTATGACATTCCAAAAACTCGTTCAGGCTATAATAAATGATGAATGTGAAAAAGGAGTGATGGCTATTGAGAATTCTATAGCAGGAAGTATCCTTCCTAATTATCGCCTTATTTTGGACTATCGTCTTCAAGTGACCGCAGAGCATTATCTAAACATAAGTCACAATTTAGTGGCTCTGCCAGGACAGACATTAGAAGATCTAAAAGAAGTGAGGTCCCACCAAATGGCATTGCACCAGTGTAGTCATTTTTTTGGAAACCATAGCCATATTCATCTTATTGAAGATGTGGACACAGCCCTCCCCGCTCAGCAGCTTACAGAACAACGCCTGTTTGGTGTCGGAGCCTTAGTGCCAAAAGGGACTGCAGAACTTTTTAATTTAAAAGTGATTGCGAAAGATGTCCAAAACTATAGTGCTAACGAAACCCGTTTTGTCGTTATCGAAAAAATAGGGAACTCAATTAAAGAAGTGAACAAAGCCACTCTAAAATTTGAAATAGCCCATGAATCGGGAAGCTTAGCAAACGTCCTTAATGTCATGGCAGATCATGGATTAAACTTAACGAAGATTCAAAGTATCCCCATTCCTGAGGAAGTATGGAAGTATGCCTTTATTGTCGACGTTGCATTTACAAGTCTATACCATTTTCAAAGCGCTTTTAAAGCCGTATCAAACCTTAGTATCAATCCGACCTGTGTAGGTCAATATAAAAGTGGAAAGTCATGATTTCATTATCCAACCGACTCCAAAAGACAGAAGAGTACTATTTCAGCAAAAAGCTGAGAGAAGTTGCTCAACTTAAAAAAGAAGGAAAACCGATCATCAATTTAGGAATTGGAAGTCCAGATTTAGCGCCACCTGAAGAGGTCGTTGACGAATTGGTGAAGGCGACAACTCAACACGGGGCCTATCAATATCAAGCCTATAAGGGTTTAGATGAATTGAGACAAGCGATGTGTGGTTTTTATGAAAATCATTATGCGGTCCAAATTGATAAAGAAAATGAGGTGCTTCCGCTGATGGGGTCTAAAGAAGGAGTTTCTTTAATTTCAATGGCTTTTTTAAACGAAGGCGATCAAGTTTTAGTTCCTAATCCAGGATATCCCACTTATCAAGCGGCGACTAAGCTTTTGAATGCTGAACTTATCTCGTATGATTTGACGGAGGGAAATGCGTGGCATCCCGATTTTGAAGCGCTTCAAAAATTAGACCTAGCTAAGGTGAAGTTGATGTGGATCAACTATCCAAATATGCCCACAGGTCAAGCAGCAGATAGAATAAAACTACAACAGCTGATCCGCTTTGCCAAGGCTAATGATATCTTGTTGATTAATGACAATCCCTACAGCATGGTTCTCACCGATGATAAATTTTCTATTTTTCAACTGGAAGGAGCCAAAGAGGTCTGTTTGGAGTTAAACTCGCTGAGTAAGTCTTACAACTTAGCAGGATTCAGAGTTGGGTTTTTAGTGGGTCATTCTGAATTTATTTCAGCCGTATTAAAGGTAAAGAGCAATATGGATAGTGGGATGTTTTTTCCTATCCAAAAGGCAGCGACCAAAGCTTTGGAGCTAAAAAACGACTGGTTTGACGCTCAGAATACTGTTTACAAAAAACGCAGGGCTATCCTTTGGGAGATGTGTGAAACGTTAAACCTGAGTTTTGATAAATCTGCAGTTGGACTTTTTGTGTGGGGCAAAGTGAATTCCTCTCAATCTGCAAAAGAACTGGCAGATGAGCTCTTATACAAAAGAAATGTATTTGTAACCCCCGGTGATGTATTTGGATCTAATGGGTCTAATTATCTCCGCTTTTCATTATGTGTTTCTGAGGAGGAACTTAGCATTTGTAAAGAGCGAATCTCAAAATTTGAAGCTGTATGAAAATAGGATGTATAGGTTTAGGTTTAATAGGAGGATCTTTTGCCTTATCCATGAAGAGAAATTTTTCAGAGGTTCAAGTTTTTGGTATGGATAAAAATTTTGAGCATTTACAAAAGGCCTTAACCTTGAATATTATCGACCAAGTTTTGGAAGAGTCAGCATGGTCTGAAATGGATGTCGTCATCCTCAGTATCCCGGTGGACCATTCCTCTGTAGTATTACAAGAAATTTTAGATAAAATTCATCCCCAAGCTTTGGTGATGGATATGGGGTCTACAAAAGGTCAGTTATGTGAAGCGGTCGCCAAAAACCCGAAGCGGCATCAGTTTTTGGCTGCTCACCCTATTGCAGGGACAGAATTTTCTGGACCTGAAGCTGCTTTTGATTCTTTATTTGATCACAAAACTATGATTTTATGTGAGGCCGAACACACAGAGGCTAGTCTCTTAGAGATCGCTAAAAGCTTAATTGCCCCTCTACACATGACGTTAAAATATATGGGGGCCAAAGCCCATGACAAGCATTTAGCCTACGTCTCTCATTTGTCACACATCAGCTCCTTTATGCTTGGTAAAACAGTATTGGACATTGAAAAAAATGATCGAGATATATTCGATTTGGCAGGGAGTGGTTTTGCCTCTACGGTTAGACTAGCCAAATCCAACCCTGTAACCTGGACGGCTATTTTTAAAGAAAATCAAGAAGAAGTCCAATACGCCTTGGAAGAATATATACAGAATTTAAAAGCTTTTCAGAAGCAACTAGAAACTCAAAATTATAAGGGTATACATCAACAATTGGCAGAGGTCAATGACTTGAAACCCATTTTAAACGGAATCATAAAAAAAGAAGAGAATGGAAATTAACACAACACAAAGACAATGGTTAACTGATTTTAATTTAGATCATCCTCTAGTTATTGCTGGACCTTGTAGTGCAGAAACAGAAGAGCAAGTGGTCAAAATAGCTCAGCAATTAAAAGACACTGACACCAGCATCATGCGAGCGGGAATTTGGAAGCCTAGAACTCGCCCAGGGAATTTTGAAGGTGTTGGAGCTATTGGTTTAGATTGGCTGAAAACCGCTAAGGCGGAAACCGGTCTTAAATTGGCGACTGAGGTAGCCAATAAAACTCATGTAGAAATGGCGCTTAAAGCTGATATCGATGTCCTGTGGATTGGAGCTCGAAGCACAGTAAGTCCTTTTATTGTTCAAGAGATCGCAGATGCCCTGAAAGGGACTGATAAAATAGTTTTAGTCAAAAACCCTGTCAATCCAGATTTAGCTTTGTGGTTGGGGGCCGTAGAGCGTCTTTATGATGCGGGCATTAAAAACTTGGGAGTTATTCACAGAGGCTTCTCGACTTACGAGAAAACAAAATATAGAAATAATCCCGAATGGCAAATTGCTATCGATTTACAGTCGGAATACCCAGACTTACCTATCATTCTGGATCCTTCCCATATTGCAGGGCGACGAGATATTATTTTTGACATTTGTCAGACGGGACTTGATCTTAATTTCGATGGAATTATGGTGGAAACTCATTTTGATCCAGATAATGCTTGGAGTGACGCTAAGCAACAAATTACTCCTAAAGCGCTCGATCAAATGACGGTAGACTTGAGAATGAGAAAGGAGTTTACAGAAGCTACAGCTTTCCAAAATAAACTTCAAACCCTAAGGACCAAAATAGATGTAGTTGATCATCAGTTGATAGACCTCTTGGGAAAGCGAATGAAAATAGCAGACGAGATAGGTGACCTTAAGAAGAAAAACAACGTAGCAATTCTTCAGACCAAACGTTGGAATTCTATTCTGGATACAATGATTGCTGCTGGAGCTGAAAACAATTTAAGCAAAGAATTTATAACCAAATTTTTAAAGGCCATTCATGAGGAATCCATCGGTCACCAGCATAAAATTATAAGTGAATAGTGTTGAAGATCGATACTAAAAGAAAATGAAATATTTTAAATTTTGCTTCTTCTTTAAAAGATATGTTTAATGATAATCTTTTATGTTTAAGGAGTAAAATTGAATTTATACCAAAATATCACTTTTAGTTTAAGATTACAGGCCTTGCACCTTAAGGAAAAGAGGTGCTAGGCCTGTAATCTTAATAACTTACACCAAATTAAATTTATAATGTCGTATAAATAAATTGAATTATTTTTTGATTGATTGAAGTTGAAAATAATTAGCATAGCCTTAGTTACGGTAATTATTTTTGATAAAAAGCAGGCGAAAAAGAAACGATTTATTGCGACATTATAGGTTTAATTTGGTATTAGGATGTTAGCCATGCAATTTTGTGACTGATGGGACTTTTAAGTCAACGTTCAAAATCTCACAATTAAGCAGAGATAAATTCAAAATAATGCTATTTAAAACTCTGTTTTTCGCTAATTTTATACTTCAAAACTCTGCTTCATGTACATCATTTTCGATACCGAAACCACAGGATTACCCAAGCGTTGGAACGCGCCAATCACAGATACCGACAACTGGCCTAGAGCTATACAAATCGCTTGGCAAGTTCATGATGAATGGGGAAATCTTGTAGAGGCAAAAGATTACTTGATTCGTCCCGAGGGGTTTGACATCCCTTACGATGCCGAGCGTATTCATGGCATTTCTACTGCCTTGGCCCTACAAAAAGGGGAGTCTTTGGACATGGTATTAGCAGAGTTCAATGAAGCCTTATCAGAATCTAAGTTTGTGGTTGGGCAGAATGTTGGTTTCGATGTAAACGTGATGGGAGCCGAATTCCATAGAGCTCAACTAGAGTCTTTGATGGCCTCTATGCCTGTATTGGATACTTGCACAGAAAAAACAGCTAAGCTTTGTCAAATTCTAGGGGGGCGTGGAGGGAAATTCAAACTCCCTACATTAACTGAATTACACCAATATCTTTTTGGACAGCCTTTTAATGAGGCTCACAATGCGACTGCGGATGTGGAAGCGACGACACGTTGTTTTCTGGAGTTGATCCGCACGGGAAATTACACAGAAAATGAACTACAGGCAGAGCGTAGTTATCTTCAAGAATTTAAGTCTAGGCATACGGGGCCTCTAAGTAAGGTTGGTCTTAATCATATTAACCTTAAAAAAGCGTCTGCTCAATTAAAAGCAAAACAAGAAGCAAAATCAGAAGAAAGCGGTCCTTCTAAAGCAGAGCTTGATGAGAATTTAGAACAACTGCAGGAGTCTAGTTTTGTTCATCTTCATAACCATACCCAATTCTCCGTCTTGCAATCTACGATGGCTGTCCCAGATCTGGTAGCGGCAGCAGCAAAGCACAATATGCCAGCGGTAGCAATAACAGACCATGCTAATATGATGGGGGCATTTCACTTTGTGAATGCTGTTAAAAAACACAATTCTGCCATTGCCAATGATTCTGAAAACACTTCACAACCTATAAAACCGATTATTGGTTGTGAATTTTTTGTGTGCGAAGACCATACCGATAGAACTCATAAAGACAATGGCTACCAAATGGTGATTCTAGCCAAGAATAAAAAGGGCTATCACAATTTAGCAAAAATGTCTTCTATGGGCTTTACCAAAGGCTTTTACTACATCCCTAGAATTGATAAAAAGCTTATTGAAACTTATAAAGATGACCTCATAGTTTTATCGGGAAGTCTCTATGGTGAAATTGCTAGTAAACTTTTAAATCTTGGAGAAAACCAAGCAGAAGACTCCTTGGTCTGGTGGAAGGAGACTTTTGGCGATGATTTTTATGTAGAAATTATGCGTCACCAGCAAGAAGATGAAGAGCGCGCCAATGAAGCTTTAATTCGACTTGCCAATAAGCACGATATCAATTTAGTAGCGACTAATAATACTTATTACGCTGATCAAAAAGATGCCAATGCACATGATATTTTATTGTGTGTTAAAGAGGGGGAGAAGCAAGCTACACCTATAGGTCGCGGCCGTGGCTACCGTTACGGACTTCCGAATGACCAGTACTACTTCAAGTCTGCTGAGGAGATGAAATCTCTTTTTAAAGACTTGCCTCAAGCCATTTCCAATACAGAGGCTATCGCCAATAAGGTTGAAGCCTTTGAACTGGCTAGAGAGGTATTATTGCCAGCTTTTATAATCCCAGAACAATTTTTGGAAGAGGCGGATAAAACAGATGCTGGTAAGCGTGGAGAAAATGCATACTTAAAGCACCTCACATTTGAGGGGGCTAAAAGGCGTTACGGAGAATTAAGTGAGGAGATCAAGGACCGATTGGATTTTGAACTTTCGGTCATTGCCAATACAGGTTATCCGGGCTATTTCTTAATCGTGGAAGATTTTATTCGCGAAGCGAGAAAAATGGGAGTTTCGGTAGGTCCAGGACGTGGTTCTGCTGCGGGTAGTGCAGTAGCCTATTGCTTGAAGATTACCAATATAGATCCTATAAAATACGACTTACTTTTCGAGCGGTTTTTAAATCCAGAGCGAGTGAGTATGCCCGATATTGATATCGATTTTGATGACGAAGGACGAAGTAAAGTAATGGATTATGTGATTGAGAAGTACGGCCAAAATCAAGTTGCACAAATTATCACTTACGGAACAATGGCAGCTAAATCTGCTATAAGAGATACTGCAAGAGTTTTGGATTTGCCCTTGTACGAAGCCGATCGCATTGCCAAATTAATTCCGGATATGTCCAAGCTAGGGAAAATCTTTAGCATGGACGAAAAGGAAATTCGTAAGAATTTTAGATCCGAAGAAGTGGATAAAGTCTTAGAACTTGTTGCTATTTCAGAACAAGATTCTCCAGAAGCTGAAACGGTAAACCAAGCTAGGATTTTGGAAGGTTCTGTGAGAAATACAGGCATTCATGCCTGTGGAGTGATTATCACCCCAGATGATATTACCAAGTTTGTTCCCGTCTCTGTCGCGAAAGATTCCAACCTCTATGTTACTCAATTCGATAACTCGGTGGTGGAAGATGCAGGCCTTTTGAAAATGGACTTTTTGGGGTTAAAGACCTTAACTCTAATTAAAGATACCGTTGAAATTGTAAAAGCACGCCACGACGTCGATCTAGATCCTGAAGCTTTCCCGCTAGATGATGAAAAGACCTATGAGCTCTTTCAACGTGGAGAAACCGTTGGGATTTTTCAATATGAATCTCTAGGAATGCAAAAACATATGAAAGATCTAAAGCCAACGGTGTTTGGAGATCTTATCGCGATGAATGCTTTGTATAGACCTGGGCCAATGGAGTATATCCCGAGTTTTATTAAAAGGAAACATGGGGAGGAGGACATCTCTTACGATTTGCCTGAAATGCAAGAATATCTTGAGGAAACTTATGGGATTACCGTTTACCAAGAGCAAGTGATGCTGCTCTCGCAAAAATTGGCCAGCTTTACGAAAGGTGAAGCTGATGTCTTGAGGAAAGCCATGGGTAAAAAGTTGAAAGATGTCTTAGTTAAACTGAAACCAAAGTTTATTAATCAAGCAAAAGACAATGGGCACAATGAAGAAAAGCTGGAGAAAATCTGGAAAGACTGGGAAGCTTTTGCCAGTTATGCTTTCAACAAATCCCACTCGACTTGTTATGCCTTTGTTGCTTACCAAACGGCATACTTAAAAGCCCATTATCCAGCAGAATATATGGCAGCTGTCCTTTCTAATAATATGAGTGACATCAAGAAAGTTACCTTTTTTATGGAGGAATGCAAGCGAATGCGTTTACCAGTTTTGGGACCAGACGTGAATGAATCTTATTATAAATTTTCAGTGAACAAAGACGATGCTGTTAGGTTTGGTATGGGCGCTATTAAAGGCGTTGGAGGAGGAGCGGTGAATACCATCGTAGAACACCGGAAGAAAGGTCACTACCTCTCTATTTTTGATTTGTCCAAACGCATCGATCTTCGAGCTGCTAATAAGAAAGCTTTTGAAAGTTTGGCTTATGCAGGAGCTTTCGACAGTTTGGGAGAAGTGCATAGAGCTCAATATTTTCAAGCTACCGACGGAGATTTAACCTTTCTGGAAAAGGTGATTAAATATGCGGCAAGGTACCAAGAGAATAAAAATTCATCCCAAGTGAGTTTGTTTGGTGAGTCGAGTGAAGTCCAAATTCCTGAGCCAGAAGTACCGCCTTGCGAGCCTTGGCATTCCATGCGAACCTTAAAAGCAGAAAAGGAAGTGGTAGGTCTGTTTTTATCGGGTCACCCATTGGATGATTTTAAACTGGAAATCAACTCCTTTTGCAGGTCAAACCTAAAGGAAGTTGCAGAAATTGAAAAACACCTCAATAAAGAGTTATCCCTTGCAGGCGTGGTGACAGATGTAAATCACAGGGTAAGTAAAATCGGTAAAGGCTTTGCGACTTTTGTGTTGGAAGATTATAACGAAAGTCATGAATTTTGGATTTTTGGGGAAGAGTACTTGAAATTTAGGCACTTTTTAATTCAGGATAATTTCGTTCATCTGAAATTGAGGGCAACCCAATTTACAAATAGAGATACTGGAGAACCTGGGCGAACGCGTATTGGTTTTGTATCTTTTAAACAACTTCAAGATGTCCTAAAGGAAAATGCCAAAAAATTGACGATCCAAATGAATGTGGATGACCTTAACGAGTCTCAAATAAAAGCCTTAGGGGATTTGTTTAAAACTTACTCGGGAGATCACTTGCTAAACTTTGTGGTGTATGAAATGAAAGGCAAGATTAAAATTCACATGCCGAGCAAGACACAAAAAGTAAAAATCTGTAATGAATTGATTGATGAACTGTCTGAGCAAAAGATTAAATTTTTAATCAATTAAATCCAAACTTTATAAATCCTAAAATTATACAGGATTAATTGTGGTATTAAGAGCCTATTCAAGTTGCATGTCTTTATTACTTAAATTAAATGACTATTGGATTCCTTGCATAACATCTAATTATTTAGATGTTATGCAAGGAATCCAATAGTCTAAGGTCCATTTTAAATCAGAAATGTAAAATTGGGTATCAAATACAATAAATGTCATCATTAAGAGCATTATTGGCTTTCTAGGAGAGATCAATAC
>NZ_PJBS01000348.1 GCF_002836055.1 Psychroflexus sp. MES1-P1E | reverse complement strand
GAAGTTATGGATTTAATGGTTTCAACTTTTATTTTGCATACCATTTCGTTTAGCCATTTTTTCAAATCTTCCATAGTTTCAAAATGCCTGTTTTTGAATCTACTTTTGAGATACTGTCATATTTGTTCTTATGGATTTTGTTCTGGATTGTACCGAGGAATCTTTAGTAAATATATATTATCTGGTATTCTATTTTTTTATAGAATGAAATCCCGCATTGTCAATACCAACAATTTTATATTCTTTGGGATTATAATTGGATAATCTATTGAGATACGCCTTGAAAATATCGGTATTCACACTATTAACTTCCCAAACAAAACTATCTCCATTAATTGGAGAGTAACTTCCATAGTGAATTACCTGCTTGTTTTATAAACAAGCAGGTAATTCACTATGGATTTGATTCCAGAGGCTTCAAGATAGGAGCCTAAATGGTTCATCATTCCATATCGTGCTTCCTCTTGTAAAGATAAATTTACGGAGTCAAATTTATCTTTATTTAAACTTAATATGCTATTATATAGATCACTAGGGGGTTTTAAAAAGCTTTTCAGCCTCCACATCTTTTTTATAGTGAGATTTTTGAGTGCTTTTAAGGTTCGTCTTCAAATGCAGTATTACATAATGGCGCAGTAAATAATATTTAAAATGCATTCCATATTGCTTATATACCCATGACTTAGCTTCCCAATAGCCTAGAAAAGGTGTCGTGCTAGAATTAATACGCATTTTTAAACCTTGATGAATTTCTGAAGTTATTATTCTTGACTTAATAATCATAGGTTGATCAGTTAATAAACCTTTTATTCCTAAGGCTACATATTTTTTGTCCAAGGCTGTTGGATTCTTGGACTAATTGTTAAATAATCTGCAAGTTTGTTCCTAGTTTTAAAACGCTTGTTAAGGATAGATTAAAGCCAGATTACTCGTTTTTCAAGCCTATGACTCTATTGCTTTTTTCGAAGTTATTTTAGTTCAAATACACTTTCTGCTACCTGGAATTCATAAGGTTTTACCATTATTAATCGAAAACAATAATAACGACATTAACTATTTAAATTTATATAAGTTTATTTTATCATGATTTTTAGTACAAAAAAAGGATTGTCTTTTTAGACAATCCTTTTAAAATAACATTAAGTATTATAAAATTCGGTTATTCTATAACAACTTTTTTGGATAGTGAACCTGCAGAAGTTTCAATCTTTAAAATATAGATACCACTTGCAAGATTAGAAACATTTATTTCACCGTTCGCAATTGCTACACCCGTATTTCTACCTAACACATCGTATAAATCAGCTGATAAAAGCTCAAGGTTTGAAGGAATGTTTACTTTTAAAAAGTAATTTACTGGGTTTGGAAAAACTGAAATCTGAGATAAAGAAAAATCATCAGATCCTAAAGTTACATCACCAATCAAATTTAAAATTATGTTTTGGTCCCCAAAACCTATACCTTCAAGTGTAACCGGAGCAATCAGACCACAAGGCTCAGCAGATATATAACTAGGTTCATCTTCGCCCTCCACATTATGACCTATTCTAAAATCATAATTATCAGGAACTGCAGGGCTTGCAGAAATATCTACAGCTACAATAAGCTCAGTTGAGGCGTCTAGGTCTACTGGAGTTTCAAACATAATTTCAAAAGTAGCACCATCATCTGCTGCGGAAACTTCAAAATCCTGTGAAGCAATTTCCGTTAATGTTCCATCAGGAAATTTATCATCTGATGTATACAATCTTACTGTGTTGGTAACAGTAGGGTCACTCCCTCCTACGTCAGTAAATTCTGCTACAAAGCCAACACCCATTGCCGTAAAACTTCCAGAAAAACCAAAATCTTCAGGAAAATATGCTCTGTAATAAATGTTGTCTGAAACACCTTCATCACCAGTATTTGGCTCATCATCTGGATTTGATGCACAAGCTACAGAACCTCCAATAGATTCTTGACTTGCAGAATGAGACAAGGTCTCCTGTGCATACATTCCTATTGATATAAGGAATGTTGCAACTAAAAATGTAATTTTTTTCATATTTTTATTTTAAGTTATTATTAATAAGTAAATATAATTTTTTTTTGGTTTAAATGTTATTTTTTAGAAAAAATATGCATAAAAAAGTTAAAAGATTATTAAATTAATTTGCTCTTGAACTGGAAGCATCGTGTAAAAAAAATCCGTTTATGTGTAAAACAACACACACACCTTATTAGTATAACAGATTGTACAACCAGGTAGTCTGTAAAAGTGATTTCTGGTCCTACTAGGAATGCAGAAAACACCACAATACTACCTATAATATTGTGGTGTAAACCGGTAAATGCCATTGTAGTGGTTATAATAAAGATAATGACAATAGGACTTATTGTATATTTTATGGAGATGATGAGCCAAGATAGTAGTCCATCAACTACACGACAAATATGGCACTTACCAAAATAACATTCCAACCAAAATGCGCGACGTGAGTCCCTATTGCAATAACTGTTTTGTGATCAAATATGCCTAGTTTAGGCCCTATCCATAAAAATATCAATAAACAAGATTATATACTCATTAAGGAAGTTGATAAATGGAGTTTAATGGAATGGTTTGATGAGTAAAAAAATTACTTTCATAGTTTAAATAATGTCAAAGAATAAGACCATTAATAACTTGAATAATGAACATTTAAAAAAATAAGAAACATCTGACAATTTTGTAGAATAGCCAAATATTAAAAACGTGCGATTTATTGATAATGTATAAAAATATTACCAGAGATCGTAGCCAATATTAATATTGTTGCCAACATAAAACTTAGTGAAAAATTGAGATATTTTTCTTATGAAGCTGACTACTATTTTCACTAACCCCTGTTAATAGTGGGACATGAATTACTTAAGTCTAATAATCATATTTAATTTATTGTTATCATAACCTTTAAATTAACAAGATCATAAACTACTAATTGTAAAAAATATATACATAAAATGAAGTCTCGATTTAAAATATTAACAGAAGATCTTGATTGCCTAATCAATATAAATTTTAAGTTTCTAGACTACCCTTATTTACATTATTGTAGCTCTGAAAAGGATTCTTGTCTAGATCCATTTGAAGACATTAATAAAAGGGATGACTATTCTGATCAACTTGCACCACTCGTCTTTTGGACAAAAAGTGAAATAATAGCAAGTTTGAATACTCTAAAAAAACACCTAATAAATGGATTGTATTTGTTTGAGAGGGACCTAATTTGGAAAATGGAATGTTTAATTACTCCTGCTCAAATAATAATCGAGATCGAAAATTTAATAAACCATTTAATGGATAATAATGAAAATAGATTGGCAACCCTGGTAGAATATGAATATTAAACTCATAATGATACAGAGTCATTTAATGATGTAGATCCCTATTCTTAAAGATAAAGTTCATAGTCACGATGAAAAATAATTTTAGAGAATGGTTCACAATAATTAAATAGAGGCTTAGCTATATTCATTACAGGATAAAATTGAACCAAAAACTATTGACAATAACTAAGCATATAGTTGGCCGATAGGCCATCACTTCAACAGGCTTAGTGGAGTCCGCTATATGATTTGTTGACTGATATGGAGTTTTTAAATATGAGGAATTCGATGAGTTGGCAAGAACCTTACAAAAAGAGAAGGTTGTTTTTGAGTGCTTTATAGGCCTTTTTATTTAGTTGCTTGTTCAGGTAAGCTGCTTTTAGGGTGATTGCCTTTTGTTTGTGTCAGAATCTGCTGTTTTTTAACATTTTCTTTATTATACCAATTCAAACCTATAATGTCGCAATAAATTGTTTCTTTTTCATCTGCTCTTCATCAAAAATAATTACCGTAACTAAGGCTATGCTAATTATTTTTAATTTCAATCCATCTAAAAATATGTTCTGAGCTACACCGTGGAATGACTTAATTTATTGACACGACATTATAAACTTAATTTTGTACTAGTAAATCAAGTCTCTTTAGAACTGTTTTTTAATCTTTGTATTCAAGTAGTTTATTCTCTATAATTTGTTTGTAATCCCTGGAGTCCCTCGGCTTACAAAAGGTAAAAAAGTGTGATCAAGGTTTCCTTTTTACAACTTGGACAATAGCGATGGAGAGGTTTCTCTTGAATGGCAAAGGGTATTATGTGTGCTAAGTTTTCATCTCTAAATTTCAGTTACTTTCAAAGTTGCGTCTGCTTTTTAGTGTGTTAAAGAATCAAATCTTTGAGCGATTTCAGCTCTTGCTGCTTAAAGACCATAGCAAGGTTCTGTTTCATTCTTTGTACGTGAATTTTGGTTTAAGGATGTCTCTTTGGCAACACTATTCCCAATAGAGCACTTCAATTTTGGATATGAACTTTTTAAAAGCCTTCATTTCTCTTGGGATAAACTCAAGGTAGATGGTGATGAGGTAAAGAAAATAGGCATTGCTAATTTTACTTTAGGCGAACTGTCCGTTTAAGTTTTTCGATAGTGACTTTGCATTTCGGCGCTCAGGTCTTTTTTAGTAACAATCCATCTTTAACTGACTATTATGCTGAAGTTCGTCGAGACTAGTTGCAGAATATTCTGCGAGTAAATTTTCCAACACATCTAAAACATCGTGTTGCATCGCAAGCGAACCACAAATCATAACCACACCACCTTCTTGAACTGTTTTGAGAACACTATCCTTTTGTTGAATTACCAGATTTTGGACGTATTCTTTATTTCCTTCTCTTGAATGGGATTTATGGATTGTGTTATTTTGATTTTTCGAGATAGTTCCTTTAAGAATGTCATCATAAATAGCTGATGAAGCTACGGACCTACCTCCCCAAAATAAGTTAATTGTTGTGTCGCAATTCTGTTCTATCATTCCCAAGAATGGGGCTATCCCAGTTCCGTTTGCTATCAATACTGCAGCAGTCGTTTTTTTAGGGAAATGAAAATGTTGATTAATATCTACTGCGGCCTTAATTGTGTCTCCTTTATTTAATCTGTAGAGATTGGAGGAGCACTGGCCAAACTCGTGTTTTTTGATGCTTAACAGTATTTCATCGCCTATTCTGGCAATAGAATATTTACGGGTAATAGGAGTTCCTTTTATTAATATGACCAATAAATCGCCAGAAGTGAATTTTATTTTTTTCTTGGGCTTTAATCGAATCAGAAAAGTGTCATCTACATTTAATCCAGTACGTCCCAAAACTTCAAAAGGGATTTGCTTACCCTGCCTTTTAATTTTTTTAGGTTGCTGTATCGATAATGTAATATCAATTTGTTTGCTCAATTGTTTGACCCAGTTTTCAAAATCAGTAGCATCTGCATTATTGATTTTATAAAGTGGGAAGAAGGGTTGAAAATCAGGATGTATTTGCAAGAGTGCATCAACTTTTATGGCAAACCTACAATAGTCTGGATATTCCAATGAACCGAATCCTACTACGGAATATAGGATTTTTTTCGGCTGTTGGATAGTTGAAAAAATAGCTTCAAACTTCCTAGCGTTTGAAGGTGGTTCGCCTTCGCCGTAGGTCGCCGTAAGTATGATGATGCGTTTTGCTTTAGCGAAAGTGCAATAATTATTCAATTCGGTCAGATAGACTTTTTTACCAGTAGCATTCAAACTTGTATAAAGTCGCCTTGCAAAATCAAATGTTGTTCCCGTTTCTGAACCTACTAAAATGACCAATTCACAGTCATCCTTATCTGGCATTATGGAAATGGTTTTCACTTTTTTTCTACGTTTCAGCGTCATCGCAAAACCTGAATATATAAAGAATAGAATGGAAGCACTTGCAAGTAGTAAAATAATAGACCAAAAGACATTTCCTTCGCCTGTATGCAGCTTCCAACTTAAATGGGATGCCAATGCTACAAAAGGATAATTGACTTCACTTACAGTCTGTCCTGTTTGTTGATTGATCCTTATTTCCTTATTCTTTAATGCGATTTGATAATACTCTTCAGGATTTTCAGAAAATGGAAAATCTACCTTTCTTATTTGGTCAAGCGTGGTTGTCTTAAAAAAAGGAATATCCATAATACGCTCAAAACGTTCTGTCGTATCTGTACTGCTAATTTCTATATGTGTAATAGTAGCATTGGGTAGCAATTCAAATTTTTCTACGGAAAGATAGACACCTGTAAAAGCAAGAATAACAATTGGAATAAAAAACCAACGACTTAAAATAACATGGTATCGAAGTTCAAAATAATCTTTTTGAACTTTTGAAAAAAGACGTTTAAAACCGCCTTGCCTTTTGGCGAGAAGCAATACTCCAGTACTGGTAATTAGTAAAAGTATAAAGGAAATCAAACCCACAAAAAACCGTCCGATGCTTTTAAGAAAAAGAGAACGATGCAGATTGGTGGCAAAACTATAAATGAAGGGCCGCTCTTGTATTCGGCCCAATTCTAAGCCGGTGTTTGGATCGATATAGATATCGAGTATTTCCATTTCCAGAGTAAGAACAGAGGCCTTTACAAAACCCGATGTTTCTACTTCGAGTGCAAATACGTCGTCGTAATTTTTTTTCAGCGCGTCAATGGTAGTCCCTAAAGATATCTTGTCCAAATTTTGAACGGCATAGCCTTTAGCTTGATGCGAAATGGGCTCAATGGCTAAAATCACACCTGTCACCGAGGCAATGATTAAAAACAAAGAAGAAGCAAGGGCAAGTATAAAATGACTGTATCGCCAAATAGAAATTGTCATAGGTAATTTTTACTGCGGAAGCATTTTTATATAGCGTATGAACCCTTTTCCCTCTTTTTTGGATTTAAGATTTTCTGTGGTTAACTCAAATTGAATATCAGCGGCATAATAGTCTTGGTCTTCTACCGAAGTTTCAAAACGCAGGCTGTATCCTTTATCAACTTTATTGGCTGGAATTTGCAATACTGTAACGCTACGTTCGCCACCGCTTATCGTTGCACTCGAAATAGCATCGATATTAGGGCGATATTTCCCATAGAATTTCCACCATTCAGGGATTTCACTAAACCATTCACTGTCTTTGCCTTGAACGTAAAGGGTCTCTTCATAGTTGCCAGATGGATTCATTAAAGAAACAATTACATAAGCACCTTCGCCTGTGTAATTGGTCATTTGTATAAGGCATTTTACAGCTTTATTTTCAGTAGTTGTGAATGCCGAGAGCAATAATATTGCGATGACCATCACAGGAATAATTTTAAATAGTGTTTTCATTAAGCTAAATTTTTAAGGCCCATTATGGGCTTATTTATTTTAAAAAATTCAATGAGGTGTTTTGTTTTTGTAAGAGTTCATTTTCGCTGGCCAAGTCAAAAACTGTTTCTTCAAAATCTGTATTGATTTTTGTATCCGCACCTTTTGAGATTAGGTATTTCATCATTTGGTCATCTTCAGCTTTCATAGCAGCAAGGTGCAAAGCCGTTAACCCTTTTTCATTTTTAGCATTGATGTCAATATCAAAATCTACAAGGCGTTTCAACACCCCTAATTCATTGTCTTTGGTGGCAAGATGAAACAGCGTGTTTCCTTCAGCTTGTATGGTGTTTAATTGTATATTTTTTTCTTGAAGCAATTTTAATTTGGCATCAAATTCATTGTGTTTTCTGCTATCAAAAGAGGCTACCAAATAATAAGCGATGGTATTGCCTTTCTTGTCTTTTGCATTTCGACGGCTCTCACTATAAACTTCAGCATCACTTTTCTTATTCAACAAGAATTCCACCACTTCGGGACTGTTACGCTGAAACGCAAACATAAGAGCCAACTGTCCTTCATTATTTGAAGCATCGAAGTCTTTTACGGTTTTGGAAAGTAGTTTTACCATCGCCAGTTCATTGCGGGAAGCTGCATTGAGAAAGGGTGTATTGCCTTCGGCATCTTTTTGGTTTACGTCTGCACCAGCAGTTAGGAAGAATTCAAAAATCGCTGGATCTCTATTGTTGTACGCCAATCTATGTAAGGGCGTGTAGCCGTCTTTGGTCACGATATTAGGCTCAAGACCAAGACTTTTTAAGTACTCATAAACTGCCAATGGATTACTATAACCACGTGTACCTTGTGTTGCGAATAAAAAGGCATTCCCCCCTTTTTTGTTCGATGATTTATAATCCACACCTTTCTTAATAAGCAATTTTAGAAAATCTATATTTCCTTTTTTGGAGGCGTAATTGAAAATACCGTTGCCATCCTTATCTGTGCTATTAAGTTTTAGACCTTTTCCGGTGAAGAAATTCAACTCTTCTTCAATGGAAAGTGATGGCGCAACCAGTAAAAGTAGGTTCGCACCACTTTCATTTTTCTCATTAAGAAGATTTACACCGTGACTTTCAAAAGCGTTATACAAGGCTTTGTTTTTCTGACCTGCATTTGCTGCAAAGGCAAGTGGCGTATAACCGTGACTGTCTAATTTCGAAACAGAAGAACCCTTATCGAGTAAAAAATTGACCATTTCGGTTTGTCCAGCATAGGCCGCCCAATGCAGATAGATACGGCTATCGTGGGTTTTTTTATCCACAGGATTTCCCTCAAAAGACAAGAGGTGCCATATGATACTATCATCTGCATTTTCAAGTAAGGCATAGATTACGGCATCAAATGCATTATCATTTAAGGCGGTCGCATCATTGCCATCAGCGATTTTTTGCTTTACGGTTTCCAAATCTGGATTGTCCTTCCAAAAGGAACGGTCAAGAAATACATTATCTTGTTGTGCCACAGCAACGATGCTCATAAAGAGCATAGCAAGCAGTGTTATATATTTCAAAATCTTCATCTTACTATTTTTTTACGAAAGATTCAATGACTTCATCAATTTCGGCTTCCTTTTCATAACTTTCTTCTTCAAATAAAAACTTATAGAGCGGCTTATTGTCTACTTTTTCTTCAAGAACAAGGTCTTTATTGCGGCCATAAACTTCATCCCATTTAGCCCGAACTAAAGCCCATTTTTTGTCATTGTCCTTCCACCATTGTGAGGCAGCAGCACATTTGCTGTCCTCTACTTTTACATAGGTGTTATATCCTTTTTCCTTAGCCAATACGATATCTTCCTTGCCAGTCTCACGGATAATTTTGGTATTATCTTGGTCATGTACCCAACCGTAATCTGTAATTTCGTGACGGTTACCGCGCATCAACAGGTTGTAGTCGCTTCTGGTGGTATATTCCCGTCTTGCTAAAGGTGCAGGCGTGGTGTTTTCCCAATAACTTTTACCATCTACATGTACCCAAGAGCCAGACCCTTCATAACGCGGGCTGTCATCTACTTGAAATACTTTCTGTGTCCATTGTCCTGTGACTTCGGGAGAAGGGAATTCTTTAAACTTCCATTCATTTTCTGCGTTGTAAGAGTACAAATCTGTGTTCTCAAACAACCAATCTTGACGCCAATGCTTCATAACCATAGGTTCGGCAGGATTACCTACTTGTAACAAATGCTGAATTTGGATTTTATCATCTGTATCGGTCACTAATTGTGCCCATTCCAAACCTTTGACCATTTTCGTTTTTGAGGGCTTGTAAAGCGAATCGGTGCTGTAATTAAAGGTTTCTGCAAAGTTAAAAGCGACCTCAAAACAGCCACACATATTTTTGATGGCTTCTCGGTCTTCTTTCTTATTTGATGTTTGAGAAATGGCACTTAAAGATAAAAATAGTGCTACTAAGGTGTACAAAGGTGTTTTCATTATCAGTGATTTATTGATTTTAAAATTCATTGACAAAAATAGTAATTTTTATTTATTCTAAATAAGAATAATTTATATATTTGCACTCTATTAAGATTCTTTCTAAATAAAATGACCTACAAACAGCTTATAATTAGCACTTTAACTATTTTATCTTTCTCAAAAGGGCTTTCTCAAAAAGTGGCAGATAGTACGAAAGTCAATAAATTAGAGGAAATTATCTTAACTGCAACACGCACAGAAAGACAACTTTCTTCCCTGCCATTACCTGTTACTTTAATCTCAAAAAAGAAAATTTTACAATCAGGTACGATTCGTTTGAATGAAATACTTAATGAGCAAACAGGAATTATAACCGTGAGTGATGAAAGCGGTTTTGAAGGTGTACAAATTCAAGGTATCGCATCAGATTATATTTTGATACTCATAGATGGAGTACCACTCGTAGGAAGAAGTGCTGGAAATTTTGATTTGAGCAGGTTGACGGTTGGGAATATCAAGCATATTGAAGTGGTAAAAGGCCCATCGAGCAGTCTTTATGGTTCTGAAGCTTTGGGCGGTGTCATCAATATTATTACGGAAAAACCAAAATCTGAAGAACTGCAAGGAAACGTTTCTTATCGCATCGGCAGTTTTACGCAACAGGACATCAATATGGATATAAAGCAACGTTTCAAGAAATTACGATATGGCTTTTTTGCAAACCGTTTTTCAAGTGAAGGTTATGACTTAAACCCTGATTTAGAAGGGCAAACGGTAAATCCTTTTGAAAACTATACAGTAAACGGACGGGTTTACTATGACTTTAATGACAAATTATCTCTGTTCACTTCGGCTCGATTTTATGACCAAGTGCAGGATGCCGGATTTACATTTAACGATGTGCAATTTGAAGGCGATAGTAAGGAACGGGAATGGAACGCCCACGCAAGGCTTGACCAAAAATGGAACGAAAAATTCACTACCTCTTACGAATTTTATTACACCAATTATACCGCTAATGAACGACTTGCTGACCCAATTTCTGATGATGTGTTGAGCGATAGTGATTTTGACCAAAAATTATTACGCCCTGAAATCCGTGGAAGTTACGCTTTCGCTAAAGCGGGAACAATTACCGCAGGTCTTGGCTTACAGTACGACCAGTTGGACAGGACATTTTTTGATGAGACTGTGAGTTTCAATTCGCAATATATCTATGCGCAATACGATGTAAATCCCATAGAGCGATTGAATGTGATTGCAGGGGCACGTTTTGATAATCATTCAGAATATAGTAATCAATTTAGTCCCAAACTGGCCATGCGCTATAAGTTGACCGATGCATTCGCTGTAAAAGGTTCGGTAGGCTATGGTTTTAAGGCACCAGACTTTAGACAGTTATATTTTGACTTTACCAATTCGGCAGTTGGTTATACGGTTCTGGGTTATAATGTGGCTTTGGAAAAATTACAAGAGCTTCAAGAACAAGGACAAATTCTTGATGTGGTAGTTTCGGAAGATGACTTAAACAATCCGTTAGAAGCTGAAAGTTCCGTAGGCTATAACTTGGGCTTTACGTTTAAAGAAGGGAAATGGAACAGTGAGCTGAATTTCTTCAGAAACGATATTAAAAACCTTATTGATACCCGCATTATCGCCAGAAAGACAAACGGTCAAAATGTGTTCAGCTATGTCAATTTCGATGAAATCTACACCACGGGATTTGAAATCAACACAGGTTATAAAATTAATGACGCCATAAACTTGAGTGCAGGCTACCAGCTTTTGTACGCCTACGATAAAAAGAAACAACAAGATGTAGAAAATGGTCAGGTATTTGCCCGCGACCCGGCAACAAATCAGACCGTGGCGGTCACGCAGTCCGATTATTTCGGGCTCGTGAACCGCTCACGGCACAATGCCAACTTCAAGGTTTTTTACGATATCGCTTCCGCGAAAGCGAACATTAATCTAAGACTTCTTTACCGTAGCAAATATGCCCAGTTTGACACTAATGGAAATGGGCTTATCGATTCTTATGACACCAGTTTCATCGATGGTTTTTTAACAGCAAATATAGCGGCCAGCAAAATCTTTTACGAAGATTTTACTTTACAGGTAGGGGCAAACAACTTGCTGGACTATACGGACAATAACATCCCAACGTTACCGGGAATCCAAGGATACATTAAACTCAATTATCAATTTTAACTTTAAATACAATCAAAATGACAACAATGAAAACATTACAAACACTAACAGTAGCAATATTATTTATAGGATTTGCTTCGTGCAGTAGCGACGATGATAATATACCAACGCCAGACCCAGTTCAATCAGAACAAGTCAGCAATCTCTTTGCACCTCAAACTGGTGGTCAAGGACAACCCGTAGGTGGCGATTTCGCAAAGTTTGACTTTGAAACGGGTGCAGAAACTACCAGCGATACCGATTGGGATATTGCCTTTAGAGGAACAACAATTGCCGTCAATGGCGGTACTGTTTCGGGTACGGACGATGAGCCTGTGCGAACGGGCGAAGCTGGTGCAACTATCGCAACGGGAACTTTTGCAAGCGTAACAACTGCGGAAGGACTAACATTTGCCCAAGATGCAAATGCGTCATTTGCCATCCCAACAGGTAGCGATAACGGATGGTATAATTATAATCCGCAGGTAAATATCATTACGCCTATTCCTGGAAAAATCTTAGTCTTTAAAACCACAGCAGGAAACTATGCAAAAGTGGAAATCTTAAGTTATTATGAAAATGCCCCTGCAAATCCAGACCCACAAACTGATGCAGGTCGATATTACACTTTTAATTATGAGTATAATCCGAATGTGGGCGAGACTTCTTTAGAATAAATTATTTATTTAGTTCGACAAGGAAGCTCATCTGTAATGGATGGGCTTTTTTTTTTGACATTAGGTCTCATTTTAATGACTTTAAGTTAGTGTTTAATTTTTTTTATGCTTTTAGATAAATCTTGTAGTGTGAATTTTACAAAAAAAAATAACCAACCGTTATGAAAAAAATAATTTTATTGTTCATCTTTCTTTTTTCTTTGCAACTATTTTCTCAAGAGAAAACACCAGTTCCAGAACTTGTTTATTTTAATTGCGATAATACAGGTAATCAAATAAAACGATTTAAAGAAAACGCTCCAATTATAATGTCAGAAGAAAAGATTGGAAATAGTTCAATACGCTTTTCAGTTTATCCAAATCCAACTTACGGTAATATTACACTTGATTGAACAGCCTCTTGAACCTTGGCTCCTTCTGCAGATGATGCACCCCCAGAAATAGCAAGGTCAAACGGAACGGCAGTTGCCTCGACTTTACTCTGGGCTTCGGTCAACAGATTATCTAATTTAAGGGCAAGGGCACTATCAGCTTCCTCGATAATTTCTTTTAAAGAGCGGCCATTTATGGTGCCGTAGATTCCTTTAAATACATTTACTATCCCTGCTAAATTCAAGCGGATATCTCTATGGGGATTATCACTAAAACAAGAGTGTTTATCTTCTTGGTCTTGGTTTTGGAGTGCTACCGCCATACGTTCAATGGCCAAATCGCTTCTGGAAAGCTCTGCAATACCATCAATAAGTTCTTTTAAAGAAGTATTGGTGTCTTGTGCCAGAAATTTTTCTTTGTAAGGTCCTGACCATTCGTTTATTATTACTTGGAGATGGTCAACAACAAGTTCTGCACAAAGATCTAAATACAGCATTGTTCGCGGTGCCACCATCTACAAAATCTGTAAAAGGGCGCAGACCTGGTTGGTTTGAATCGGGGTTTGTTAAGTCTTGTTCCCAGAGCAAAAATTCAATGGCGTGGTATCCTATGGATATATTTTCTTCTCCACCTTCACCGTTCTGGCTTGCCAAGGTCTCTTTTGTAAGGGTTGGAAAATCTGTAGGATTATTAATGATGCCCGAGTTGGCATTACCATCCACATAATCAACATAAGCCTAGTCAAGGGGCCAAGAGTTCAATAACCCCTCAATTTCCTCTGTATCTCCAGAATCTATAGGGCCGTTTGCGAAACGGTAAGCCTCTGAAGGTCCGTAACTTTCTCTCGCAGTAAGCCAAGCCTGTTTAGCCACTTCAAAAGCCGCTTGTGTAGGTTTAGATATAAAGGTGTTGATGGCTGTTTTCGAGGCTTGTGCGTCAGCCTGTGCATCTTGATAATTTTTTAATATGATGGCCGAATAATTGGATACTACATCATCACGGTCTAAGCTGTTATCTGATAATGTAGTTTTATCATCATCATTGGAACATGACACGAAATCACGCTTGTTGACATGGCAAATAATACGATTGGAAGTAATTCCTTTTTCATTTTAATAAGTATTGAATTTTTAATTAATATGTTAAGTACAGATTTAAAAGTCTCTACAAAAATGATTATTTTCATTAAATCTAAATAATAATAATACAGATATTTGAACTCTATTAAGATTAGTTATAAATAAAGTGAAGTGTAAATGTCTAATTATAAATACTTTGACTATTTTATTTTTTTGAAAGTAGTTTCCTAAGAGGGTGTAGATAGCACTCAAGTCAATAATTTAGAGGAAGTTATACTTACGGCTATGCGTACAGAAAGACAACCTTCATCTTTATCATTGCCAGTCACTTTAATTTTAATTTTTTTACAATAGACTACAATTCGCTTGGATGAAATATTAAGCGAGCAAACAGTAATTATAATCGTGGCCGATGAAAGGGTTTTGAAGGTTTACAAATTCAAGGGATCTCATCAGGTTATATTTTGATTCTTATAGATAGAGTGCCACTTATGTGTAGAAGTGCAGGAAATTTTGATTTGAGAGGGCTTACGGTGGTCAATATAAAACAGATTTAGGTGGTAAAAGGACCTTCGAGCAGTCTTTACGGTTCTGAAGCTCTGGGTGAAGTCATCAATATTATTACGAAAAAACCAAAATATAAAGAACTGCAAGGAAACGTTTTTTATCGCATAGGCAGTTTTGTACAACAAGATATCAATCTTTACATTCGGTCGAGTTTCAAAAAAAGGCATGACTCCTTTTAGTTTTAACTAGTAACGGAACCTCAAACATGTTCTATTTCTTACAACAATTTAAACCTATAATCTTTCAAAAAAAGCCTGTACCGAATTCATTTCGGTACAGGCTTTTTTTGTCTGCTTTTGTCTAAAATAATTACAATAACTAAAGCTACACTCATTATTTTTAACTTCAATCAATCAAATAAATAATTCAACTTATTTATACGACATTATTAATTTAATGTTATAAATTATTTCGGTTGTTCTGTTTGGCAGATGATCTGACGTTCTCCAGTAACAGATGCGTCTAAATGTTGTGACCAAGATTAATTTCTATAAAAAAAAAAAAAGAGAATCAGTGAATACTCCGTCACGGCCTTTATACTTAAACAATATACGCTATCAGAAGGTTACAGAATATGAGTAACACGTCTTAATTCTGTGCGGGTTTTTATTTCAAGAAATTACTTATAGATTAATAAATCTATATCCTTTACTGCCGTTTGGCCTCTAAAAGTGATCTGATAACTATTGGATCACTTTGTGTATATTAGTATCTATAATTCTAATGTAGAGCCACGCAAGTTATTTAGCGAAGCACCCCTAGTGTTGATAATAAGCGTATTATAGAATGCAACTGGTTTACAAAATTAACGTAATTTCGATTTAGACAATAAAACTGGTGTCTGAATTAGACTAAAAAACGAACATTAGGTTTGTATATAACTGAAAATACAGACTAAAAAAAGTAGATGGAAAGATTTATTGGTAGATTGAAAAATAGCACTAAAAATATCTTCGATCTTCTGCCCAATGATCAAAAATAGGGGAAGATTATATTTTACTAGGGAATAACGGCTGAAAGGATTTAACAACATTTTTTCATGAATAAAGAATCTATTTGTTTGCATGAAAACTTACATAACGTGTACCAAGCGAATTTGGAAATAAAATTATCGACGAAAGAATCAACTTTTTTAGCCTTAGCGCTTGACTGGATTTATTTCAGGAATAAATCAGATGGTAATTATCTTGTGCCTAGATGAACTAGTTTTAAAGAGAATCATTAATTGGATTGCTATGGCGACTTATTCATGTCATTAAATTATTATTAGCGATTTGATAAAAAAGAATGGCCAACAAGAGGTCCTAAATAAATAATACCAATTCTGTTTTTAAAAATTTATTCTTTACTCGAAAGAAAATCAGGAAATGAATTTTGGAAATTGCCGTTGTTTAGCCCCCGTCGTTATAGCTATTGCTAAAAGAATCTCGACATATAGAAATTTATCTATTTAAAAAAATATTATTATGGACATTCAGGGCAAAACCAAGAAAGAACTCTTAGCCGAGTTTCAAATCTTACTTAAAGAGAATGATTCTTTAAAGGCTCTAAAAGAAACACTTGTAGCAGAATTGAAAATCGCAAACAAAAAACTTGCTTTTCAAAACAAAGAGAAAGAAAAATGGGAAATTGAGCATAAAGAACTTGAAGCATTCAGTAATTCTGTCAAACGAGCTTCTCAGTATGCACGTAGTTTAATTGAAGCATCACTCGACCCACTCGTTACCATCTCTCCTGAAGGAAAAATCACAGATATAAATGAGGCATCAATAAAATTAACGGGGATATCAAGAAAGAAATTAATTGGAACTGATTTCTTTGATTATTCTACTGAACCCGAAAAAGCGCGTGATGGATACAAAGAGGTTTTTGACAAAGGATTTGTTTCAGATTTTCCGCTTACCATCTACCATCAAAATGGAAAATTAACAGACGTATTGTTTAATGCATCAGTGTATAAAGACGATAAAGGCAACGTACTGGGAATCTTTGCTGCTGCACGAGATATTACAGCACAAAAACGAGCTTCTCAGTATGCACGTAGTTTAATTGAAGCATCACTCGACCCGCTTGTTACCATTTCTCCTGAAGGAAAAATTACAGATGTTAATGAAGCATCAGTAAAAGCAACCGGAGTGCCAAGAGAAAAATTAATTGGAACTGATTTCTCTGATTATTTTACTGAACCCAAAAAAGCACGTGATGGATACAAACAGGTTTTTGACAAAGGATTTGTTTCAGATTTTCCGCTTACCATCCACCATCAAAATGGAAAATTAACAGACGTATTGTACAATGCATCAGTGTATAAGGATGAAAAAGGCAATGTGTTAGGTGTCTTTGCTGCTGCACGAGATATTACAGCACAAAAACAAGCTTCTCAGTATGCACGTAGTTTAATTGAAGCATCACTAGACCCACTTGTTACTATTTCTCCTGAAGGAAAAATCACAGATATAAATGAAGCATCAGTAAAAGTAACTGGAGTATCGAGAAAGAAATTAATTGGAACTGATTTCTCTGATTATTTTATCCAACCTAAAAAAGCTAGTGAAGGATATAAAAAGGTTTTTGAAAAAGGATTTGTTTCAGATTATCCACTTACTATACGTCATAAAAATGGAAAATTAACTGAAGTGTTGTACAATGCATCAGTGTATAAGGATGATAAAGGCAGTGTGCTAGGTGTCTTTGCTGCTGCACGGGATATTACGGCTGAAAAAGCTAAAGAGTTAATTATTGCTAACAAAGAGCTCCTCTTTCAAAACGAAGAAAAGGAAAAACATGCAAAAGAGTTAATCATTGCCAAAGAGCAAGCTGAAGAATCGGACCGCTTAAAATCAGCTTTTTTAGCGAATATGAGTCACGAGATACGGACACCAATGAATGGCATACTTGGTTTTGCCGAATTATTAAAAGAACCTAGTCTAACCGGAGAAACACAGCGCGAATACATTGGCATCATCGAAGAGAGCGGTCAACGCATGCTCAATATTTTGAATGATATTGTTAGTCTCTCTAAAATAGAATCGGGGCTAATTGAAGTTAACACTCAGGAAACGGATATTAACCAGCAAATTAGTTTTATCCATTCCTTTTTTAAACTAGAGATTGAAGGAAAAGGAATTCGTTTTTTAATCAAAAAACCCTTGAAAGGGAAAAAAGCTTATATTCAGTCAGACAGTGAGAAAATCTATGGTATTCTTACTAATATTGTTAAAAATGCTATTAAATTTACGCGTGAAGGAACAATAGAATTAGGATATCGGTTAAGAACAAAAAAAGAGTCTTCAGAATTGGAATTTTATGTAAAAGATACGGGTATTGGGATTCCGAAAGACAGACATTCGTCTATATTTTCTCGTTTTATACAAGCTGATGTTTCTGGTGAAATGGCCTACCAAGGAGCAGGCTTAGGCTTGTCGATTTCTAAAGCATATGTGGAGCTGCTTGGTGGAAAAATTTGGGTTGAGAGCGAAGAAGGAAAAGGGTCAACATTTTACTTCACACTGCCATACCGTTCAGAACTTGAAGCAAATTTTTTATCTAAAGATGAAGATTGGTCGGCAAAATATAATGGAAAGGTTAATCCCGAAGTTTCTGGATTGAAAATATTAATCGCCGAGGACGATGAAATATCGGGAATGCTTTTGTCATTTATGGTTAAAAACGGCAGTGAAAAAGTATTTAGAGCAAGAACTGGTGTTGAGGCGGTAGATATTTTCCATAATAATCCTGATATTGATTTAATTCTGATGGATATGCAGATGCCTGAACTAAATGGGGATGAAGCAACTCGACTAATCCGACAATTTAATAAAGAGGTCATTATAATAGCTCAGACAGGTCTAATTCTGTCTAGTAACGACGAAAGCGCAATTGAAGCAGGTTGTAATGATTTTATTTCAAAACCGATTAACAAACATAAATTACTTGCGTTAATGCAAAAGTATTTTAAGAAATAATGTGTTGACAGAAAAATAAAGCACAAAAATAAAGCACACGGTTGTAGTAATGTATAAAAACATAAGCTGTAATAGTCGCAAACCTCCCCTATGTAGGTTTCTTCAACTTATTTAAAGCTTAACAGGAATAGAGTCTTGAACAGTCATTGAGTTTAATTGGCTTGTAGAAGAAGACCGTTGCATAATCTGATGATTTCGCTGTACTATCTTTTTTATGCTGATTATTTTTGATGTTTTTTCTAAAATCTTCTTTTCTATTTCTAGCCTTTGCAGTTTTTTTTCTTGTTTTTTTTCTCTTAAATTTTATAATTAGACGTAATTATCTCTGGTCTTCGATACAAATTGTAACACATGGCTTCAATAAGATTTTGGGCATGCATTTTTCTATTCCTCGATATCTTGCTAATCCTCCGTTAAACCATCTTTTTATTCCTCCAAATGCACGCTCTACCTTGAATCATGTTTTGCCTATTAATTTGTTGAACTTCCTTTCCCAACGTGATATACCAAGTTAAACCTATAATGTCGTAATAAATCGTTTTACCGATACAAATTCGACAAATGCTTTTTCGCCTGCTTTTTATAAAAAATAGAACCGTAACTATTGCTATGCTATGCTTATATTTTTTGCTCAACTAAGAAAAAAACTTGTGCTGAGCTACGTCGTAGTATAATTCAAATTTTTAATACAACATTTAAAAACTAAATTGGTATTAGTTCTAGATTGTATGGTTCATATAATAAAATCCGAACCTTTGAGTATGGGCCTATCCAAAGAAGAGACAGATTAAATTGAACAAAAACTAAAATTGGAAGGTTGGTAAGTGAGTTCTTTGGGCGGATTAGGTGTTGGATTTACTGTAATGATTGAAGTGAAATAATTGCTGAGTATACAACAAGTTTTCTCTCATATAAATACTATCACCAGGGGTGCAATTCCTAGAATAGGTTCTAGTTAGTCGTCCTTAGGAGTAAAAAAACTTATGTATCCTAATCCAGATGAGATAAAAGACCAAAAAACACTAAAAACAACAAATTCTCTTGTTGTCAAGTCTATGCCTTAAAGTTGGTAGATAAATATACAAAATAAGAGAAGTAAAAATTTTATTAGTGCATTAGTAGAAATTGATTTGGGCAGTAATAAAGTGCTTGATATAAATTTGAAGATGAATGCATTTGAAAATTACAAAAATTAAAAGATAAGAATGAAATGAGCGGTATTCCCCCTAATTTTTATTTAAAAAAAATAACAAAGGCACAACTATTAAAATTGAGGATTAATAAATATTATCCTGAAAAAGGAAAAACAGCAATTACTTCAAAACAGGTAAATAAAATAAATTGGCAATATTATTAAATATCATTTAGACATGAGAATATTGATTGCTATCAAAAAAGGGATCTATCAAACGGTTAATTGCTATCAAAAAAGGGAATATTATTTATTTAAACACACTTTTTGTGTCCACTACCCCTTCAGTTTAAGATGGTTTTCAGACCCCATTATACATATAGAAATCTTGGTTTTCAAATAACCAATCATGCCTCCTATGATTAATAATCATAGGCTGATTTAGTGGCCCAACTTATAATAAATGCTGAATTGAAATTTTATTTTTATCATCTTTTACCCATTGTAACCATTATAGGTCCGAAGTATTACAAGATTTGATGGCTTATACAATGAATTTTTACTCAATTGAAATGTCTCAGCAAAATTAAATCTGATTTCAAAACCACCACATATTTTTTTATAGCTTTTTGGTCGAGCTTTTTCTGCATTTGATGTACGACCAAAAGCAGGTCTAGAAGTAAAACGCGTTCCTGAATTCAAAGAAGAAGGTTCTGCTGGCGCCTATTATAAGGGTCCTGCCATGGATGACTCACGAGGGGGCGTTTTCTATGCTAATCTTAGTAATGTGCATGAATCTGTAAAATTTGGAATGAAAACATTAGCCTACCACGAAGGCATTCTTGGGCATCATTTTCAAATAGCTATTCAGTCTGAACTTGAAGGGGTTCCTGTTTTTAGAACGATAGGCCTTTTTACAGCATATGTAGAAGTTTGGGCATCATACTCCGAGCAATTGGCTTGGGAATTAGGTCTTTATGACAATGACCCGTTTGGAAACTTAGGTAGATTACAAGCTGAAATGTTCAGAGCTGTTAGATTAGTAGTGGATATGGGGATTCACTATAAAAAATGGACAAGAGAAGAGGCCATTGATTATATGGTGCTCAATACAGGAATGACGACGACAGAAGTAACTATGGAAATTGAGAGATATATCGTTTGGCCAGGACAGGCTTGTGCTTATAAGATTGGAATGCTCAAAATATTAGAGCTCAGAGAAAAAGCAAGACAAAAACTTGGTAATTAATTTGATTTACGGGAATTTCATAATGTGGTCTTGAAAAACGGGGCAGTTCTTTTAGGTATTTTAGAAGAGATCGTTGAATCTTATATCAGAGAAACCCTTACAAAAAATAATGGCTAGCTTTTACAAGTTCTTTTTTACAAAAGGCACTAATAATTAGCATAGCCTTAGTTATGGTATTTTTTTTTGATAAAAAGCAGGCGAAAAAAAACGATTTATTGCGACATTATAGGTTTAATTTGATACAAGAATCCATTCTAATAACAAACGACTTAAAAGAGAAGAAGTGACATTTGAGAATATGATTAATAGTTTATTATTAAGTGAGCAAGAGAAGAATATTCTATACGGAGTCAGGCGTTTTATTACGGATATTAAAAGACCTAAGAAAAGAAAAAAACATAAAACGAAGGTCTGGAAATTTTCAATAATGCATTTGACTTGATATTAAAGAATAACCTAATAATAATTTGAAAAAACAGAATACAATAACTCAGTTTTTATGAGCTAGGTAGACCTATTGAAGTAGTATGGGTAATTTAACCGATATAAATGTTTTCGATCCTCGTGGTTGAGAAAACTGAAGCTTAACATTTCAAAAAAACTGCTTAAAAAGGAAAAATCACAATTCCAATAATACTACATATGTTTAGGCCTAATTTTATTTAACATCACCTAAAAGCTAGGGTTAACTGGAGAGACATACAAGCTTTCCATGCTATCAGACGACTAAAACAAAAAAAATCAACGTCCATGTTGCGAAAATATTTTAGTTTAGAACTTTGAAACGGGTATAACACAACATGTTCTGTTATACTTATGTTGCCTTTAATCAAAAAAACACAAACTAAAAATTCAACAAATGGCAGAAATTTGGATAATAGTAATAGCAGTATCTATTTTTTTAACAATCACTCTAATTTATTGGAAGTTTACTCGTGAAACGATCAAAACAAAATATGGGCATAATTGGAAGATATGGGGAGCGAGAACTTTTTATTGGCAAGATGCCATATATATTTGTTCGGGAATTACATTTCTAATATTGGTTCTTTTGAAATGGACAGAGGTTCTCACTTTTTAGAAGTCAAAAAACAATAACAAAAGAGAATACTTTTGCCAATAACTAAGAAGCATTCGTAAGGTAGGCATAGTATAAACTCACAATAATTTAAAGGAGAGTGACCCTTTGGTTTACCGATTATCCTATAAAGATGAGAGATGGTATTTTAGGGAAAGTGTATAAGTTTTTAGCACATTCACGAATTAGAAAACTGTTTATCGCTCAGTAGTGACTTCAAAGCTATCCTTATCTTTTAAAAAGCCTAGTTTTTCTCGAGTCGTTTCAAGGTCAGGTTTTTTTAAAATGACGGTTTCTATGACCTCCTCTTCTGGAAGGTGTGAGCTTATGGGTTCTCCCAATACATCGTAAGCAGCAGAATGACCTATGTAAGGAAAATTATTCCCATCGGTTCCAATTATATTAACGCCAATACAATAACTCATGTTTTCGATAGCACGAGCTTTTAATAAAGTATCCCACGCGGAAATTCGCTTTGCTGGCCAATTGGCAACATAAATCAAGACCTCATAATCATCTTTATTCCTAGCCCAGACCGGAAAACGCAAATCGTAGCAAACCATCAAACAAATGTTCCAACCTCTATAATGCACGACACACCTTTCGTTGCCGGGTGTATACGTCTCCTGTTCTTTTGCTAAAGTAAATAAGTGTTTTTTATCGTATTTTGAGACTTTTCCACTAGGCTCTACAAAGAACATCCTGTTGAAATACTTTCCATTTTCTTTTACCATGGCACTTCCTGTCAGCGCTGCTTGGTTTTTTTTAGAGTGAGCTTTCATCCATTCCAAAACATCCTGTACGTCTTCTGCGTTGGCTTTAGCATTCATAGAAAAGCCTGTGTTAAACATTTCGGGTAAAATAATCACCTCGGTATCCTCTGGGCAAGCGGCTATTTTTTTTTCAAAAACAACTCTGTTAGCATTGGCATGTTCCCAAATTAGTTCGGTTTGTATATAAGAGATCTGAAGGGTATCATTCATTATTTAATACGTTTTGGTCATGTTTTCATCTACAACAATAATAAAATTCGCTAGACCTTTGTGTTCCTCCTTCAACTGATGCACGTTTTTTTGTTCAACCGTAGTTAGGGTTAGGATGTTGAGGTTTTCTCTATAGGTTTTAAGATACCAGTAAATACCTTCAAAAAAATTGGAATGGTAGCTTCCGTTAAGGTGAACAAAGACTTGATTTGGTTTTAAATTTTCTAATATAAAATGAGCCATAGTCGCGTCTTTTATGGCTTGGGCTTTTACGAGATCTTCACCTCCATGTCCTCCCATCATGTCTAGCATATTTTGGTATGAACTTAAATGGATATCAAAAGGAATAGGCAATGGTGCTATCCACTCCAACTCGTTTTTGGGGAGGCTATCTAAAGCTGAGAATCCACCATTTTTGTATACACTAGTAGCGTAAGGTCTTGGGATATTGGTCGCAATGTAGGGGATAGAATCTCGTTTTGCTAGCTCTACCAATGGCTTATAATCTGTGGAATAATTGCTCCAAACTCTGGCCTCTTCCTTAAACTCAGGTTCTGTGAGACTGTCTTTTAAATACAAGTTAAGGACAGATTGCGTGTCGGTTTCAAACATTTCGGCACCGATGGCAAGGTTTGTTTTAGAGGTTTTTAAATCGGAGACAACTTCAAACTGTAACCAATGCGAAATAGGATTGTTATGAAACTCTCCAAACAGAACCACATTGGTTTTGCTTAAACTGTCCAGGACAGTATCATAAGAGATTTTTTCTCCTTCTCGGGTATACAGGGAAAAGGCTTTTTTCTCTTGAGCTTGAATGGAATTAAAAACAAGCAGCAAGAGGAGCGTTAAACTTAAATGGAGTTTTGAAGTCATAAGAATATAATCTAGGCTTAAAATTAATAAGAATTCCGCTTAAAGCTTTACTCGAAAAGCTTTTATATTTGATCTATTCTCAAAACATAAATTCTATGATCTTTTCACTTCGCATTTTTATCTTCATTTTTCTAGTAAGTTGGATGAGTAAAGCCCAATCTGATCTGACTGTTAACCAAATTATGCAAGATCCACAATGGTTTGGGACATTTCCCTCTAATATAGAATGGAACGAGGAGTCGGATATTATTTATTTTGACTATAATCCAGAACAACAGCTTTCTGACTCGTTGTATCAAATTAAGTTGAAAAACAAATCAAACATCGAGAAAGTAGCTCTTGCAGAGCGTATGTCAAAAATTCCTGCCTATGGGGATTATAACGATAAACAGACTCAAAAGCTTTTCGTGAAATCTGGAGATTTATACCTCTACGATAAGAAAAAGAAATCGGTCCTGCTCATCTTGGATCTTGGAGAACGCATCCAAAATCCTAAGTTTATAACGGCGTCAAAGTATGCCTTTATCTCAGGAAACAACCTCTTTATTTATGATGCTGATCTAGGGCAAATTCAGAAGAAAACAAAAATAGAGTCTGGAAGCTCTAACGACAAAACCTCTAAAAAATCTGAAAAAAATCAATGGCTAGAAGATGAAAATTTAAGTCTTCTTGAAGAAGTCCGTATTCAAAAGGAAAACTCCGAACTCAGAGAAAAAAACAGAGAGTTATTTGAGGATGAAAAATTCGTTTTTTATTTAGATAAAAAACGAGCCTTTAATTTCAACATTAGTGAAACAGGTCAGTTTTTAGCCTTTCAGACTTACGAACCTTCAGAATCAGAATCTACAGAAGTTCCAAATTACGTAGACGTTTCCGGCTATACAAAACCCTTGGAGGCGAGAAGCAAAGTAGGAGACCAGACTCAACAAAGAGACTTGTGGCTTTACCATATCGAAAAAGATACGGTTTTTAAGATAGATGTTTCTTCACTGCCTGGCCTCACAGATTTACCTAGTTATACCAAGGATTATCCAGATCGAGAATGGGAAAACAAGGAACGTGGAGTCAGCTTTTCTGATGTAAAATTTTCTTCTACAGATCAACAGGCGGTTTTGTCTATGAGAGCTCAAGACAATAAAGACCGTTGGATTAGCCTCTTGAATTTGGATACGGGAGCTTTGGAAACTTTAGATAGACAACATGACGAAGCTTGGATTGCGGGCCCTGGAATTGGGAGTTATTACGGTGGAGGAACATTGGGTTGGTTAGGAGATAATACTCATGTGTATTACCAGTCTGAAGCGACAGGATATTCACATTTATATGTTCATGATGTTAATAAGAACAAACAAATTCAGCTGACAGATGGCGAGTATGAAATCTTTAACCCCCAATTGTCTTTAGACCAAAACTCATGGTTTTTCACCTCTTCTGAAGTGCATCCAGGGGAGCGTCATTTTTATAAAATGCCGGTCATGGGAGGTGAAAAAATCCAACTGACGTCTATGGAAGGTAAGCACCAAGTGAGCTTATCTCCAGATGAAAAGTATATGGCGGTCTTGTTTTCAGATTTTAATTCTCCAGAGGAACTTTATCTAAAACGGACTAAAGCTAATTCTTCTTTAGAACAACTCACTTCTGGACAGTCTGACGCCTTTAAAAGCTACGATTGGAGGACACCAGAGTTGATTCAATTTACCGCTGAAGATGGCGCCAAGCCTTATGCGAGACTTTATACTCCAGGCGAAGATGTTGATAAGAAAGCGGCGGTAATTTTTGTTCATGGCGCAGGCTATCTTCAAAATGCTCACAAATGGTGGTCGAGTTATTTTAGAGAGTATATGTTCAATAACCTTTTGACCGATCTTGGATACACGGTTTTGGATATAGATTATAGGGGAAGTGCAGGATACGGGAGAGATTGGAGAACAGGAATTTATAGACATATGGGAGGAAAAGATTTATCTGACCAGGTTGATGGGGCTAAGTATTTAGTAGATAACTACACTATAGATCCTGAGAAAATCGGGATGTATGGAGGAAGCTATGGCGGCTTTATCACCCTGATGGCTTTATTTAATGAACCAGATACTTTTGCCGCCGGAGCAGCTCTAAGATCTGTAACGGACTGGGCTCACTATAACCATGGGTACACCTCCAACATTCTGAATGAGCCTCACCTAGATCCAGAAGCCTACCGAAAGTCGTCACCTATTTACTTTGCTGAAGGTCTTGAAGGGCATCTGTTGATCGCTCATGGTGTTATAGATACCAACGTTCATTTTCAAGATGTGGTAAGACTGTCACAACGCCTTATAGAATTAGAGAAAGAAAATTGGGAAATGGCCCTCTACCCAGTCGAAGGTCATGGCTTTACTCAGCCTAGCAGTTGGACAGATGAGTATAGAAGAATTCTAAAACTTTTTGAAAGTACAATTGGGAAGTGATTTTTGAATGGCTTTTTGTGATTTATAATTACAAAACCATAGGGCGTACCTAACGGCCCGCTATTTTTTCGTTGACCTTTTTTTACTGAGAGTGAGTCTCTAACGGGACATGTTGATAACGTGAGTTGAGGGGTTTAAAATTGGGCTTGGCGTTACCTTGTAAAAGAGAACAACACCTCTAATGGTCCCGTCAGGGACTAAAGAGGGGTAACATGTAGCACAATCCTATCAATAGATTGTGCCTTTAAGTACAATATAAAATCAGGAGTTTGTCATTGGGAAGCCGGGAAACAATACAACAGGGTAATCTTAAAAATTTCTGATAACAGGGGGTTAACTGGCTTAAATAAATAAAGCGGTTACAAATGAATTTGCAGCCGCTTTATTATGAATTGACTTAGTTTAAAAGCTAAATTTATGATTGACTTACCAAATTCTCACTCTATCTTTTGGAGCGATATATAAGTCGTCTCCTTCTTTTAAATCAAAAGCTTCATAGAAGGCATCCACGTTCTGTAGTGGAATATACGCTCTATATTGTCCTGGAGAATGAGGGTCTGTTTTGATTTGTGTTCTCAAAGCTTCTTCTCTTACTTTGGTTCTCCAAACGGTTGCCCAAGACATAAAGAAGCGTTGCTCCGGTGTAAATCCATTGATTTTTTCGGGCTTTTTGTCGTTTTCATAATGCAACATTAGGCCATCATAAGCGCCTAAAACACCTCCTAGATCTCCGATATTTTCCCCTAGTGTGAAATTACCATTGATGTAAACACTGTCAAGAACTTCTACACTGCTGTATAAGTCCGCTAATTTATTTCCTCGTTCAGTAAATTGCTCAAGATCTCCATCGGTCCACCAGTTGTTGAGGTTTCCGTCAGAATCAAATCTAGCTCCACTATCATCGAAAGCATGAGAAATTTCGTGACCAATAACAGCACCTATTCCTCCATAATTCACGGCGGCATCTGCCTCATAATCGTAGAAAGGAGGCTGTAAGATAGCAGCAGGAAAAACGATTTCATTATAAAGTGGGTTGAAATATGCATTTACCGTTTGTGGAGACATTCCCCATTCTGTTTTATCCACAGGCTTACCAATTTTACTCAAATTATCTAAATAATTCCAGAAGATACCGCTTGCATGTTTTCGTAAAAGGTATTTTCAGGAACCACTTTAAGATCGCTGTAATCCTCAAACTCATCTGGATATCCAATTTTAACAGTGAATTTGTTAAGCTTTTCAATGGCTTGTGTTTTGGTTTCCGCAGTCATCCACTCCAAATCATTAATTCTGTTTTTGAAAGCTGTAATGACATTCGCTACCATTTTCTCAGCCTTTTCTTTAGCCTCTGGCGGAAATTTTTGATCTACATAGAGTTTACCTACAGCTTCACCAATACTTCCATTTACAACAGAAAGAGCTCTTTCGTCTAGTGGGCGTTGAGCTTTAGCACCGCTTAGGGTTTTGCTATAAAACTCCCAGTTGGTCGTAGCGATATCTGTGCTTAATTGATCTGAAGCGTCGTTAATAGTAGACCATCTCATCAAAGTTTTTAAATCTTCAAGAGAAGTATCGGCCATCAGTTCGTCCAAAGCGGCCATGTATTTAGGCTCCATAACCAAAACGGTATCTGGCAAAGTTTCAATGCCTAAATCAGTCATATACGTTTTTAGATCGATATTTTTAGAGACTTCTCCAAGATCGCTTACAGCATATCTATTATTGAAATTTCTAAAATCTCTTCTAGCAACCTTATCCAATCTAGGTTCTGCTAGTTTAGTTTCTAGAGCTAAAATAGTTTCAGCTTTAAATTTAGCGTCGTCTTGAGATTCGCCAAAATACGTCAACATACTTGCGATATGTTCTTTGTATTTTTCTCTGATCTCTTTTGAATTGTCATCCTCCTCAAGATAATAGTCTCGGTCTGGAAGACCTAAACTTCCAGTTCCTACGTAAGCAACATTCACGTCGCTATCATCTGGGTCTGAATATGAGGAAATTCCAAAAAACGGAGACGACACAGAAGTCGGTTGTTCTGCAAGGCGTTTTTGAATATCTTTCTTGTCCTTAATTTTAGAAATTAAGTCAAGCTTCCCAGTGAGCGGGCTTATTCCAGCACCGTTTCTAGAAACGGTATCCATGATAGAGTTAAACACCTGAATGGCTTTTCCTTGATCGGAATTTGCATCATACTTTCCTGAGCTTTCAGCTTCTTTAAGAATCCCTAAAACATCGGTGTCCGTAGATTTTCTCAAGATTTGAAAACCACCCCAAGATGTTCTATCATCTGGAATCTCTGCAGTTTTCATCCAGCCTCCGTTGACGTAGCTATAAAAGTCGTCTTGTGGATTCACTGCTGTGTCCATGTATTTCATGGTAATCCCTTTCTCTTCGTTATCGGCTTCTTTGTTAGAATCCTGACACGAAAAAAGCAAAGCTAATGCACTGAATGACATCAATAGTATTTTCACTTTATTCATAATGGTTTATTTAATGTGTTGGCTAAAAATACATCTTTTAATGTTTTGGCTCAAAAACTCTTAATCGATTGTTTTTAAGTAGGCCTTATCCAATTCCTCTTTAAGCTTTACGACTTTATCCACATCTGGATTTGGTATAGCGATAGACAAGACATAGTGTGCTATTTTCCAAGTTTCATCTTTCTGCATTGTCAATACACCAGATCCTCTACACACCCCCATGTGTTTTGAATCTAAGGTTTCGTCGAACCAAGCCATTTGTTGATTGGGGCTTAGGTAAACATTTTGATGAACAGGTGTAAATGTCCAGGCTTTACCGGCATCAAAATAGGGCTTCGCAAAAGCTTTAAATTCTTTATAATTCCATACTTCAGAAGCATCAGATCCTACGAATACGGCGTCTTCGGTCATTAAATTGAAATAGGTTTTAAAATCAGCCGTTTCTGCTGCTTTGTGCCATTGTTTGATAGTCTGTTCTATAGCCTTCTTTTGTGCTACAGATGTAAAGCTTAGACAACCGAATAGAAAAGTAAAGAGTAGTTTCATGACCAATTGCTTTTAGGGAGTGTCTTTTTCTCCAAGATTATCTTGGATGATAAAAACTTCATTTAATTGAATATTGAGATTTCTAAAATCAAACTTTAGCTTTGCACTTAATTTTTCAATCTCTGAAAGGACAGGTTCAATTCTAGTCGAGTTTTCCCTTAATAATTCTGAATGTGTTTTTAAGGTGACTACTCTCGCTAGGATGGCATTGGTTTTAAAAATCTCGGGAATAGTTTCAGATAAAGAATCTGTTACCGAGCGAATTGTCATTGAATTATCGATAATGTCTTGAATGCTATAGGTCTCCAACCGTTCAATCTCAGAGTTGAGCGCAACATACATCATCCAATTATCGGTTATTTTTCTAGAGCGTGGAGATAATTTAATAAGCTTAATGCTGTCCAACTCTATTTTCTTAACTAGATCTTGATTGATGTTAGCTTTCCCTTTACTAGAATCTTCTTCGTTCTTTTTGTCTGAACAGGATAAAGAAGAAAGTATAAAAAAGAGAATTCCAATTATTTTAAGTTTATACCGCATACACATGATAAAATGTTTTCAAAATCAAATTTAGAGGTTGATAGGCTAAGTTTTTCATAATTACGGATATTTTATTTTTAAATGCTTTTCAAAGCTTAAATTTGCTAAAAAATATTATTTATGTCATCAAAAATACTAATAGTTGGTGCTTGTGGACAAATAGGTTCAGAATTAACCCTTGCCCTTAGAGAAATTCACGGTAATGATATGGTCATTGCCAGTGATATAAAACGCCCAACATCTCCAGAGTCAAACTCAGGTCCATTTGAAATCTTTGACGCTACCAATTATTCAGATTTTGAAAACGTGGTAAAAACTCATCAGATAGATAAAGTGTATATGATGGCAGCAATGTTAAGTGGCACTGCTGAAAAATTTCCAGACAAAGGATGGGACCTTAACATGACCTCTTTATTTAATGTGTTGAACCTTGCTAAAAACAAGTTGATTTCAAAAGTGTTTTGGCCTTCGAGTATTGCTGTTTTTGGCCCAACAACTCCCAAAAATGATACCCCTCAACGCACAATTATGGAACCGACCACGGTTTACGGTATTAGTAAGCAAGCTGGAGAACGTTGGTGTGCGTATTACCACAAACGCTACGGAGTAGATGTAAGAAGTATTAGGTATCCAGGGCTCATAAGTTATAAAACGCCGCCAGGAGGAGGAACGACAGACTATGCGATAGAAATTTTCCACGAGGCTTTGAAAAACTCTAAATACACTTCTTTTTTATCTAAAGATACAGCGCTTCCTATGATGTATATGGATGATGCTATTAAAGCGACAATTTCCATTATGGATGCTCCTAGCCAAGACATCAAGGTGAGATCCTCATACAACCTGTCTGGAGTGAGTTTTACCCCAGATGATTTATCCAAGTTGGTCAAGCAGCACATTGAGAATTTTGAAATTGATTATGAGCCCGATTTTCGTCAAGATATTGCCGATTCATGGCCAAGTAGTATAGATGACTCTGAAGCTAGAAAAGATTGGAATTGGAAACATAATTTTGATTTGAACATGATTGTTAAAAAAATGCTAGAAGGTGTGAAATCGCTTGAGCATGTCAACTAACGAAATGAAATAATACCGATCCTTACAAACTAAAAGATCTGCTGGATAGTAGGTGTTTTAGTTTATGAGGAATAGGATTAAGTTTTCAGTAAATAATATCTTTTGCTGAAAACTATATTTAATTATTTTTTGATTGATCGAAGTTGAAAATAATTAGCATAGCCTTAGTCATGGTAACTATTTTTGATAAAAAGCCTGTGCCGAATTTGTATTGGTAAAACAATTTGTTGCGACATTATAGGTTTCAATTGGTGTAAGAAACCTGTATATAGTGGTTTCTATATTTAAGGCAGATAACACCACCACAGGAGAGCTACTTAAGCTTTTGAATGAAATAAATAGTATTGTATTCCGGAGGCAATTTCAGCCTGACTTGACATCTAAAGATTAAGCTATTTTAAGTGATAAGGACCAATTAAAAAATATTTTTATAACAAGACATTGTCTAAGCCTCCTCATGAATCTTTCGGTTTTTATTCTTCTCATCCCTCACACACTTTGTTTTATCGGTAAGATTTGAATTTAAACGTAAATTATTCAATCTAAAGACCATGACTTACCCTCTGTAAGAGACTCCAAATCACCACAATAATAAGCACCAGGAACTGGGTCATAAGACAGTACGTCTTCACCTATTTTTTCACTGGTAAGATAGGCTTGTATTGTCATAGTTTTGATAGTATTTAGAAATTCTGAAGTCGTTTTCCCTTTAAAATCTGGATTAGCCTCACGTTCAGTATCAACTTCATCTTTAACCATCAAATGCTCATCCAGAAAAGCTTTGAGCTGAGAGTCTTTAACCTCATCTAATGCTTCTATACCTTGGTGTTTACTAATTTTTGTCATGGTGTTACTAAAAGCAGCCTTGAAGAGTTGTTGATCTTCTATGGTAAAAACTTCATCCACATAACGGTCTATAAATTCGGGAACATTAACATCTGTAGCAGAAGGCAAACTGGTTTTAGGTAAAAAAACGTTTACCAATTTGATTAAAACCTCAGCTTGTTCTGGCATTAAAAATTTAGGAGTCCATTTAGCAACTTCGGTTGTACAGCTATTCAAAATTCCTAAAATAGTTGGTGTAATCACCACAAATCCAGCAGCGTACCCCATGCGTTTTATCGCGTCTCTTCTTTTCATGTGATATCTTTTAAGTTAAGTTCTTTTTGAGTTAAACTCTTTTTGAGATGCTCTGCAGCATGATGAGCTGCTCTAGCTGTAAATGCCATATAAGTCAACGATGGGTTTTGACAACCTGATGAGGTCATAAAAGCACCATCTGTTACGTACACATTTTTACAGGTGTGAACTTGGTTATGTTCATTCAGCACAGATGTTTTAGGATCTCTCCCCATGCGAGCTGTTCCCATTTCATGGATGCCTAGGCCCATAGCTCGTCGGTCCTCAAGGTCGTATCCCTCCACGCTTTTAAAACCTGCTACTTCTAGCATTTTTACGGCTTGCTCTTTCATATCTTTTCGCATTGCTAATTCATTTTTTCCAAAATCAGCATCGAAAGTTATAGTTGGTAAGCCCCATTCATCTTTTATATCGTAGTTCATATACATACGATTACTGCTATCTGGTAAGGTTTCTCCAAAAGCTAATAAGCTAATATTCCACTCCCCTGGTTTAAGTATAGCTTCTTTAAGTTTTGGGCCATATTTTAACTCTGCTACCATTTCAGAAATACTGGATCTGCTTGCACCTCCTTGATATCCGTAGCCTCTTAAAAATTCTTTTTTATCAGTATTACCTCCTAAATTTTGAAAACGCGGAATATATAAACCATTAGGACGTCTCCCTTTGTAATACTTGTCTTCAAAACCATCTGCAATACCAAAGGCACCTACATGAAAATGGTGGTCCATGATATTTTGTCCCAATTCACCACTATCATTTCCTAGGCCTTTGGGAAAACGACTAGACTTAGATTGAAGTAAAATAGAGGCCGAGGCCATTGAAGAGGCACAAAGGAAAATCACTTTGGCTTTAAATTCTATTTTCTCTTTTGTTTCTGCATCAATGATTCGAACGCCAGTTGCAAGTTGTGTGGTTTCATCATAAATGACCTCATAAACAACAGAATGAGTTCTAAGCGTCATATTACCCGTAGCATCAGCTGCAGGTAACGTAGACGAATTACTGCTAAAATAGGCGCCATAAGGACAGCCTCTCATACACTTATTCCTATATTGGCATTGTACACGTCCTAAACCTGGCTTAGTCCCCTCTGTAATATGAGCTGTACGACCAATGGTTAATAAGCGTCCGTCATCAAATTCTTCGCTCATTCGAGCTTTTAAATGCTCTTCTACGCAATTTAAATCCATAGGTTTAAGCAATTTTTGGTCTGGTAATTGGGGTAGGCCTAGATTTTCTCCACTTACACCAATAAATTCCTCTACTTTATCGTACCAAGGGGCAATATCTTTATAACGCACAGGCCAATCTACACCAATACCTTCTTTTTTATTAGCTTCAAAATCTATATCACTTAAGCGGTAGCTTTGTCGTCCCCACATCAAAGATCTACCTCCAACGTGATAGCCACGAATCCAGTCAAACCTTCTTTTCTCGTTATAGGGGTGCTTTATGTCATCAACAAAAAAATGTTGGTTAGGTTCTCGAGTTACATAGCCTGTTCGATGTTGTTTGAATTTTCTTTCTTTGGTTTCTCTTGTTGCGCTTTCACCATTTGGAAAATCCCAAGGATCCTTATGGGCAGTGGGGTAGTCTTTTACGTGCTCTATATTACGACCTCTTTCTAAAACTAAGGTCTTAAGACCTTTTTCACAGAGCTCTTTAGCAGCCCAACCTCCTGAAATACCTGTACCTACAACAATAGCATCAAATTGTTCATTAGAAATATCAATCGTTTTAGCAGCCATAAATTTTTTTTAAATAAATAATCATTCTTTAATTACTTGGGAATAAAAATACACTTTTTAGCTTATTTTACTATTTTGCGGTTATATTTTTTTAGAATAATTTAAAATAATTTAAATACATCGAATGAAGTTTACCCAATTTTTTGGATTGGATAAACTTCAACACAATTTTAAATATGATCTTTTGATATTAAAAACCAAATAATTTAATTTTAATGAAACGTTCTATTTTACTCCATTTTGTTTTTTGTTTTCTGTTTATTACTTTATTGACAAGTTGCAATAAGTCAAAAAATAATTCTGACGAAAATTCAGAAACTAGAATTGTAAAGGCCGAGACTAAACCTTTTTTTAAACTCTCGTTAGCCCAATGGTCTCTTCATCGTTCTTTTAATGAACAAGGAGTAGATCCCTTTAAATTTGCTGAAATAGCAAAAAATATGGGCTTTGAAGGTCTAGAATATGTCAATCATATCTATGCCAAGCAAATCGATTCTTTGGGTTTTATTGCTGTGATTGATTCACTTAAAATACTAAGTAAAAAACAAGGTATGGATAATGTGCTTATTATGGTTGATGGCGAAGGCGATTTAGCAAGCCCAGTTACAGCCATCAGAAATCAAGCTGTAGAGAACCACAAAAAATGGGTAGATGCTGCTCAAAAACTTGGCTGTCATTCTATTCGAGTTAATACTTTTGGAACAAATGACCCAGAGGAATGGTTACCTTCTGTGGTTGATGGTCTCCAAAAACTTTCAGAATATGCTGAGACCAAAAACATCAATATACTTTGTGAAAATCATGGCTGGCTTTCTTCTGATGCTCCTTTGTTGATGGAAGCTATCGAACAGGTAGATATGGAAAATTGTGGAACCTTACCAGATTTCGGTAATTGGTGCACAAAACGAAAAGGAGGGGAAAATTGGGGGGAGTGTCTTGAAGAATTTCCTGATAAATATCAAGGTATTGAATTGATGTTGGCAGAAGCAAAAGCAGTAAGTGCTAAAGCTTATGACTTTGATGAAAATGGAAACGAAACCACTTTAGATTTTATGCGTATCCTTAAATTGGTTAAAGATTCTGGATACAATGGCTATATTGGCGTTGAGTATGAGGGGGATAGACTAAGTGAAAAAGAGGGGGTTGAAGCCATTAAAAATTTATTATTGAAATCATCAGAATCCATAAACTAACTTAATTTATACCACTATGAAAGTATCTAGGTTCATACAATTGTCTATAATGATGTTTTTGGAGTTTTTCATCTGGGGCGGATGGTTCGTAACCTTAGGCTCTTTTATGGGAAATAACTTAGAGTCTTCTGGAGCCGAGACAGCTATGGCTTTCTCTACACAATCATGGGGAGCTATAGTTGCGCCATTTATCATAGGACTTATTGCCGATAGGTTTTTTAATGCTGAACGTATTTTAGCGGTACTTCACCTCATGGGTGCTGTTTTGATGTATCAAATGTCTCAAGCCAGCGGTTTTTCAGAGTTTTATCCTTATATCTTAGGCTATATGATTGTGTATATGCCTACTTTAGCTCTAGTCAATTCAATTTCATTTTACCAAATGAAAGATCCTGCCAAATACTTTCCTTATGTTAGGGTCTTTGGAACATTGGGTTGGATTGTTGCTGGCCTAATTATCAGCTTTGTGTTTAAATGGGATGCCGCAGAGAATATTGCAAATGGTATGCTCTCCAATACTTTTATGATGGTAGCCATTGCTTCAGCAGTTTTAGGGCTATATAGTTTTTCTTTACCCAAAACTCCACCCCAAAATAAAGGGGGTGCTTTAAGTTTATCTGAAATTTTAGGCTTAGATGCACTCAAACTTTTAAAAGACAGAAACTTTTTAGTATTCTTTATGTCATCTGTGCTTATTTGTATTCCATTGGCATTTTACTACCAAAACATCAGCCCTTTTCTTACAGAATTAAAGGTTGAAAATTCTACAGCATGGGCTTCCTTAGGTCAAGTTTCTGAGGTGTTTTTTATGCTTTTATTGCCCTTTTTCTTTAAAAAATATGGGTTTAAAAAGACTTTGCTTTTTGGAATGTTAGCTTGGGGTGTTCGCTATGCCCTTTTTGCCTTTGGTAATTCAGGTGATTTATTTTTCATGCTGATATTAGGTATTGCCCTACACGGAATTTGCTATGATTTTTTCTTTGTTTCAGGTCAAATTTATACCGACTCCAAAGCTGGAGAAAAGTACAAAAATGCAGCACAAGGCCTCATCACTTTAGCCACCTATGGCATTGGAATGTTGATTGGATTTTGGGTCGCTGGACAAATTGTAGATAAGAACGCTTTAGCAGATGGAACACACACTTGGCAAGACGTTTGGTTATTTCCTGCCATTTTTGCTGTTGGCGTTCTCATATTATTTGGATTATTCTTTAAAAATGAAACCATTAAATATAAAGCATAACTTATGTCAAAAAAAATAAGGCTAGGCATTTTGGGTGGCGGTAGCGATTCTCTTATAGGTATCCTTCACCGCATTGCTTCAGCTATGCACGATAAATATCAAATTGTAGGCGGAGTTTTTAATGTAAATTATGCCGATAGCCTCGATTTTGCCAAATCAATAGACTTGCCAAGTCATCGTGTTTACAAAGACTTAGAGACTTTAGTAGATAAAGAGCTAAAGCTTCCTCAGTCTGAACGGATGCAAGTGGTATCTGTGCTTACTCCCAATTTTTTGCATTTCCCCATGGCTAAAAAATTGTTAGAAAATGGTTTTAATGTCATCTGTGAAAAACCCATGACAACTACTCTTGAAGAAGCTAAAATCTTACAAAAAACCTTACAAAATACAAAAAGCGTTTTTGCTGTAACCTACACCTATACAGGTTACCCAATGGTTAGACAAATGCGTGAAATGGTTTTGAGCGGTGCCATTGGAAAAATTCAAAAAGTAGATGCTCAATACTATCAAGGCTGGATAAATCCCATTATTCATGATGTAAAACAGCGTTCGAGCATTTGGCGCTTAGACCCAGATAAATCTGGTATAAGTTGTTGTTTAGGAGATATTGGCACGCATGCTTTTAACATGATTGAATATGTGAGTGATCTTAAGATAGAATCTGTCTTATCTGATTTAAATTTTGTGTACAAGGATAATAAAATGGACGTAGATGCCACCGTCCTTCTTCGTTTAAACAAGCAAGCCAAAGGTGTTATTTGTACAAGCCAGATAGCTACAGGAGAAGAAAATAGTTTTATAGTGAAAATTTATGGAGATAAGGCTGGATTGAGATGGGAGCAAGAAAATCCTAATTACCTCTTTTTGATGGAAGAGGGAAAAGCTCTGCAAGTTCTTAAACCAGGACACACTTATAATTCTGAATTAGCTTTAGACGGTACCAAACTTCCACCAGGACATCCAGAGGGTATTTTTGACGCTATGGGTAACATCTACAAAGGTGTAGCTAAAGCTGTTTCCAACGAACCTTACAATCCTGCAGAATTCCCAACTATTTTAGACGGCACACGAGGTATGAATTTTATTGAAAAAGCTGTAGAGTCTCATCATAAAGGAAATATATGGATTAAAATTGAAAACACTTAATCATGAAAACTATTAAAGGTCCAGCTATATTTTTAGCTCAATTTATGGACGATAAACCACCATTTGATACTTTGGACAACCTCTGTAAATGGGCTAGTAATTTAGGCTATAAAGGCATACAAATACCAACTACAGATACCCGCCTCATCGACTTAGAAAAAGCGGCCAAGAGCCAAACCTATGCTGATGAAATCAAAGGAACAATCAATAGTTATGGCTTAGAGATAACAGAACTATCAACTCATATTCAAGGGCAATTAGTGGCTGTACATCCTGCACACGATTTGATGTTTGATGTCTTTGCTCCAGACCGCTTAAAAGGTAAGCCAAAGGAGCGAACTGCTTGGGCTGTTCAACAACTTAAATATGCCGCTGAAGCTAGCCAACGCCTAAAAATAAATGTACATGCCACTTTTTCTGGTTCACTTTTATGGCCTATGATGCACCCATGGCCACAACAACCTAAAGGTTTAGTAAAAGAAGGTTTTAAAGAACTTGCAGAACGCTGGAAACCTATTCTTAATGCTTTTGATAATGCTGGTGTTGATGTTTGTTATGAAGTACACCCCGTAGAAGATATTCATGACGGGGATACCTTTGAACGTTTTTTAGCTGCCACGGGTAACCATAAAAGAGTAAATATTTTGTATGATCCTTCACACTTTGTTCTTCAACAGTTAGATTATATAGCATTTATAGATCACTATAAAGAATTTATAAAGGCCTTTCATGTCAAAGATTCTGAGTTCAATCCAACAGGTAAGAAGGGGGCCTTTGGAGGTTATAACGATTGGAAAGATCGTGCTGGTAGATACCGTTCACCAGGTGACGGACAAGTTGATTTTAAAACCATTTTTTCTAAATTAACGGAGTATGGTTGCGATGTCTGGGCTGTTTTGGAGTGGGAATGTGTGATAAAAAGCGCTGAACAAGGTGCCAGAGAAGGCGCTCCTTTTATCAATAAACATATTATCGAGGCAACCACTAAAGCTTTTGATGACTTTGCAGGAGGCTCCCAAACTGATGAAGCTTATTTGAGACGCATATTAGGTATTTAATATTTTTTAAACCATTAAACTATGAACAAATATATTTGGATAGGTCTGTTTTGTATTGGATTAACAAGTTGCCAAAATAAAAATTCAGAAGCCCAAACCCAAGACAAACAAAGCAAAGAAACTACAGCTGTAGAAAAAAAAGAATTTACAAAACCTGAAGAAACAGAAGTGTGGAAACCCCAACCCAAACAAATAAACGTTGATCCTATTTCAAAAATTCCTTCAGATGCTCTCGTCTTATTTGATGGCTCAAACTTTGACAGATGGACATCATCTGTAGATTCCACAACTGTAAAATGGATAATGAATGATGACGGGAGTATGACGGTAAAAGACAAAACAGGCGATATCCAAACCAAGCAAAATTTTGGAGATGTTCAATTACATATTGAGTGGCGTTCTAATCCAGAAAGTAGTGTGACTGGTCAAAATAAAAGTAATAGTGGTGTGTTTTTGCAAAATCGTTACGAGTTACAAATACTTGATAATAACAACAATGAAACTTATGTAAATGGCCAAGTCGGGTCTGTCTATAAACAATCTATTCCTCTTGCAAGGGTCTCTGCACCAACTGGTAAGTGGAACACTTATGAAATCATCTATCGCCAACCCATTTTTGATGCCGTTGGTAATAAAATAAAGTCAGCTTATATTACGGCATTACATAATGGGGTGCTTATTCAGGATCATTTTGAGATATTAGGTACTACAGAATACATTGGTCTACCAATAAACAAACCACACGGGAAAGCACCAATCAAATTACAAGATCACCAAGACAAGAGTGGAGTGAGTTTTCGAAATATTTGGGTACGTGAACTCTAATATTTATTCTAATTTATTATAAGTTAAGAAAACGATTTTTTCTCTCTCTAATTATCACGCTTAAACTCAAAATAAAGTGCTTAAATATGTTTGTTTCCATTTATGTTTAAGGTAAATAGTTCTATAAATTAATGATAACTATATCAGAACTTTGTCTAAGCCTAAAAATAAAGCTTTTTTTTTCGATTTCTTAATTGTGCGGCTGCATTTTTTTAATTGCATAAAGACTTTGTAGCCTTGGAAGTTCCTATAAAGAAAAAATGGTGTCAAACATTTTCAAAAGGCTAAGTTTTAGATGTAAATAGGTTTACGAGATCAACCTTGAAAAACGATTGGTTCCCAAAATGGGGATGTATACCTATTAAATCCAGTTTAGGGAACTGCAGAGAAAGCTTGAAGTTAAATGGAATAGTTCTTTCTGTGCAACCTAATCGATAGGCTTTATAGAATAAAACAAATGCCAGTCTTATCTTTTTTGGTGAGTTGAGAAAACGCGAGTTCTTTATTAATTAAGCTAAATGAGGAGTCTTTCATAAGGGATATACGAAATAATTCATCTTTTTTTTCTTAAAAATTAGCAATAAAGTAGGGCTCACCAATTTATTTAATAACTTTAAAGCCAAGCGGAAACATTTTTAAATTAAAGATAAATAGAATGAACATCAATAAAGTTTTAGTTGCTAACAGAGGTGAAATCGCTATAAGAATTTTTCGCGCTTGTACAGAAATCGGTATAAGAACTGTTGGAATTTATACATACGAAGACAGGTATTCTTTACATAGATATAAAGCAGATGAATCTTACCAAGTTGGAGATGATAAGGAACCTTTAAAACCTTATTTAGATATTGAAGAGATTATTCGGGTTGCTATGGAGAATGGCGTAGACGCTATCCACCCTGGCTATGGTTTTCTTTCTGAAAATTCAAAATTTGCTCAAGCCTGTGCCGATAATGATATCATATTTGTAGGCCCTAAAGTGGATGTGCTGAAATCTTTAGGAGACAAAATAACCGCCAAAAAAGTGGCGATTAAAAGTGATGTCCCTGTTATAGAAAGCAATAAAAAAGAGTTAGACACTTTGGAGATTGCGACCGAGGAAGCTGAGCGAATTGGTTTTCCTTTAATGCTCAAGGCAGCTTCTGGTGGTGGTGGACGAGGTATGAGAGTGTTGAGAAGCATGGGAGAGCTTGAAAAAGCTTATGGTGAATCTAGGAGAGAGGCCAAAAATGCATTTGGTGATGAAACCGTGTTTCTGGAGAAATTTATCGAAAATCCAAAGCATATTGAAATCCAAATTGTCGCAGATAATTTTGGAAATACCCTACATCTATTTGAAAGAGATTGTTCTGTACAAAGGCGCTATCAAAAAGTTATTGAATTTGCACCATCTAAAGACTTGGATGAAACCGTTAAGAACAAACTCTATAGCTATGCTATAAAAATTTGTAAAGCTGTAAATTATAACAACATTGGTACGGTAGAATTTCTTGTGGATGATGATGGTAGTATTTACTTTATAGAAGTCAATCCCCGGGTGCAAGTGGAGCACACCGTTACTGAGGTGGTCACAGGGATAGACCTCATCAAAACACAATTATACATAGCCGATAACTATAAACTATCGGATGAAGAAATTAATATTCCCAATCAAGAATCGGTATCTATCACTGGTTTTGCTGTACAATGTAGAATCACTACAGAAGATCCAAAAAATGATTTCAAACCAGATTATGGAATTATCTCTACCTATAGGAGTGCATCAGGTTTTGGGATACGGCTAGATGCAGGGAGTGTTTACCAGGGGGTTAAGATTTCTCCGTTCTTCGATTCTATGCTGGTAAAAGTTTCTGCAAGTAGCAGAACTTTGGACGATGCGTGTAAGAAAATGCGTCGTGCTCTAGCGGAGTTTAGAGTGCGAGGTGTTAAAACTAATATGGCCTTTTTAGATAATATTCTAAAGGATGCCACTTTCAGAGAGGGAAAAGTCACGGTCAACTATATTAAAAATACCCCAGAGCTCTTCGATATCAAGGAGCCAAGAAACCGAGCAACCAAAACGGTGAATTTTCTAGGAGATATTACCGTGAATGGAAATGCAGATGTAAAGAATACGATTAAAAACCCAAGGTTTTTAATCCCAGAAGTGCCTAAGAGTATACTAAAATCACCCTATCAAAAAGGGACTAAAGATTTATTAACCGAATTGGGTCCTGAAGAATTTTCTAAATGGTTAACCAACGAAAAGAAAATTCACTACACAGATACGACCATGCGAGATGGGCATCAAAGCTTGTTGGCCACTAGAATGCGAACCTTTGATATGCAAAAAGTAGCGGCCAATTTTGCTAAAGATCATCCCGAAGTTTTTAGTATGGAGGTCTGGGGAGGAGCAACCTTCGATGTCTGCATGCGATTTTTAAAAGAAAATCCCTGGGAAAGACTTCGTATGTTTAGAGAAGCTGTGCCCAATATTTTATTACAAATGCTGCTGAGAGGTTCCAATGGAGTTGGTTATACCGCTTATCCGGACAATCTGATAGAACGTTTCGTTACCGAATCTTGGAATAATGGGGTGGATATTTTTAGAATATTTGATTCTCAAAACTGGATGAAATCTATTGTCCCATGTATCGAGTATGTAAGAAAAAACACGGGAGGTCTGGCAGAAGCATCCATGTGTTATACAGGAGATATCATGGATCCAAACCGAACCAAGTATACGCTTAAGTACTATATACAACTAGCCAAAGATCTTGAAAATGCTGGTGCTCATATTCTTGCCGTTAAAGATATGGCTGGTTTATTAAAACCAAAGGCAGCAACAGAGCTTATTTTAGCCTTAAAATCTGAAATTAAAATCCCAATCCATTTGCATACTCATGATACTTCTTCCATGCAAGGGGCCACTTATATGAATGCTATAGAAGCTGGGGTAGATGTCGTAGATGTGGCGCTTGGGGGATTATCTGGGCTTACGTCCCAACCTAATTTTAACTCTCTGGTTGAGATCATGAAATACCATCCTAGAGAAAATAAAATCAATAATGAGAAGTTGAATGAATATTCTATCTATTGGGAGCAAGTGAGAACTTATTATTATCCGTTTGAGTCTGGCCTAAAATCTGGAACAGGAGAAGTCTATACTCACGAAATCCCAGGTGGACAGTATTCCAATCTTAAACCACAGGCAGAATCTTTAGGGTTATCAGATCGTTTCCACGAAATTACAGATATGTACGCCAAAGTAAATCTGCTTTTTGGAGACATAATTAAAGTGACCCCAAGTTCAAAAGTGGTGGGCGATATGGCTCAATATCTTGTGAGTAATAATTTGACTATTGAAGATGTGCTGGAAAATGGTGAAAACTTATCCTTCCCTCAATCGGTTGTTAGCTTTTTCAAAGGAGACTTAGGACAGCCTGTTGGTGGTTTCCCAAAGAAAATTCAGAAAATAATTTTAAAAGGAGAAAAGCCATATACAGACCGACCTAACGCCCATTTAGATCCTGTAGATTTTAAAAAAGAATTTAAAGATTTTCAAGACATGTTCTCTGATGGAATTGACAGAATCTTAGATTTTGAAGATTTCATATCGTATAAACTCTATCCTAAAGTTTTCACAGACGCTTATAACCATCATACAAAGTACGGAAGTGTACACAATATTCCAACGAAAAATTTCTTCTACGGAATGGAAGCTGGTGAAGAAATTGTGGTGGAGTTGGATAGAGGAAAAACCTTATTGATTACGTTAGTTTCAATAGGTGAAACGGATGAAGATGGAATGGTCACTGTATTCTTTAAGGTTAACGGTCAAACTCGAAATATCCTTGTGAGAGATAACAATGTTAAGGTCGAAAAAGTAGCTCATCAAAAAGCTGATAAATCGGATGACAAACATGTAGGTGCTCCGCTGCAAGGTTCATTAACTGAAGTTTTGGTGAAGAAAGGAGACAAGGTCAAAAAGAATCAACCTTTATTCATTATTGAAGCTATGAAAATGGAAACGACTGTAACCGCTAATACTGACGGAGAAGTTAGTGATATTATACTAAATTCAGGAATAATGGTATACTCAGATGATTTGGTAGTGAAATTTAAATAAATATCTAATATTAAAAAAAGTAAAAGTCCCTTTCAGCTGTAGAAAGGGACTTTTACTGTTTAATACAGAAACGTGAAAACGGCTAAAAAATAATGTTCAAATGATTTCCTAGTGCCTTCAATTAGATCTTATACCAAATTAAATTTATAATGTCGTATAAATAAATTGAATTATTTTTTGACTAATTGAGGTTAAAAATAATTAGCATAGCCTTAGTTACGGTAATTATTTTTAATAAAAAGCAGGCGAAAAAGAAATGATTTATTGCGACATTATAGGTTTAAATTGGTATTAATCCCCAGCTAAGGGTTCCAGTGAATGCTAAGGTTTATGCTAACTTATTCTACACTTGAACTTTTTCGATACCCAAAATCAAAAGAAATCTGATGTGATATTCTGATCTAGTGAGCTGCGTTAAAATAAATCAACAGCGATTTGTAAAGCACCATAATCTTGTAAATTGTTCCACATGACAGTAGCGGCTAAAGGAAGAGTATACTTATCTAGGATCTTTAAATCTTTTGTATAAGATAATCCAAAATTGTTGAAACCGGTTTCATCTCCATAAAAGTTAGCATCACTTACAAATGAAAATGCTGCGCCAACATACGCACTTAAATTCCAGTTTTTACCATCGGCAATACTGTAGGAAGCTTCTACGTAATTTGTGAAAGCATTTCGTAAGTCACCATTGGAATTTATATAGGTATCCCGACCTTGAACTATGGTACTCCAAGAAAACTGTAAGGGGGTTTGTTCTAATCTATGAGTTATAGAAACATCTATAAAGTGAGAGGTTTCAGCTCTGTCGTAGTTGAAAATTTTAGCATTTGGAAAATCGGTGTAATTGTTGATATCCCAAATAGCAAACGTCCAGTTGTTGTGCTCGTAAGACAGGTAGTAGTCAAATTCAGTATAATTTCCTGCAAATCCTACACCTCCCCAAAGTCCAGCCTTAAATTTTCCATTCTTGGATTCATAATATACATTAGCGGCAGTCATAGCTTCATCTGTCACACGATACCCTCGCCATAAGTGCATGTTTTTTACCGTTAAGTTAAAATTAAATGGACGATAGGAGTCGTTATCCTCTTTGGTCTCTAAATTCTTTTTAGGTAAATTAAGAATTCTTCCATAATCTTTTTGACCATAAGACAAAGCAGTAGTGTTTAGGACTATAAAAAGTCCTATTATTTTTATAAAATGTATCATCATTTGGGTTTTTAGCTAAGCATTAAATGAAGTAAAGTAGCCAGTGATGCACCTATAAATGGTCCTATAACAGGGATCCACCCATACGACCAGTTGCTATCAGTCTTTCCTTTAATAGGAAGGAGGAAGTGCATAATTCTAGGTCCTAAATCTCTTGCAGGATTTATGGCATATCCTGTAAGTCCCCCTAAGGATAAACCGATACTCCACACGACAAACGCAATAGGAACTGCACCAACAGCTCCAAGTCCAACGGGAGCACCATTTTCACCATGCAACTCTGCACCAGTGATATAAAAAACAGCGATAATCAGTACGAAAGTCCCCACAATTTCACTTAATAAATTCCTGAATGTATTCGAAATCGCTGGATCTGTACAAAAGATGGCCCGTTTTCCTAAAGCATCTTCTGAGGCGTCAAAATGATCTTTAAAAAGGACATAAACGGTCCCTGAACCTATCATTGCTCCAATAAGTTGAGCTAAAATATACACAGGCACATCTTTCCAAGGAAAGCTTCCTTCAAGAGCTAAGGCTAAAGTTACTGCTGGGTTAATATGCGCTCCGCTATAAGGAGCAGCAACAAGCACTCCTATAAAGACGGCCATAGCCCAACCTGTGGTAATAACGATCCACCCAGAGCCGCTGCTTTTGGTTTCTTTTAATACACAACTAGCAACCACTCCTCCTCCAAGAAGAATAAGTATAGCTGTCCCTAATATTTCTGCTATAAATGGTGTCATAATTATTTAGATTTACTCCAAAATTGGAGGGCATTAATCGCTCTGTACCAACCCTTGATACCGTCTTGGATTTTATCTTGGTCTTTTGTTGGTTGAAATTTGACATCTTCTTTCCAGGTGGCCTGAATTTCTTCCATATCTTTCCAAAAACCAACCGCCAATCCCGCTAAATAGGCAGCCCCCAAAGCAGTGGTTTCAGTTACTTTTGGTCTTATAGTAGTGGTATTTAAAACGTCCGATTGAAATTGCATCAACATGTCATTAACAGTGGCTCCACCATCCACACGTAATTCTTCTATATCGATTTCGGAATCGGCCTCCATTGCTTTTAAAATGTCCATAGTTTGATAAGCTATAGCTTCTAAAGAAGCTCTTGCAATATGGGCATCAGTGGTTCCTCTTGTAATTCCAAACATAGTACCTTTCGCTTCTTGGTCCCAATATGGAGCACCAATACCAGCAAATGCGGGAATAAAATATACACCGTCTGTAGACTCTACAGAAGTCGCTAAGTTTTCAATATCACGGGATCTTTTAATAATTCCCAAACCATCTCTTAGCCATTGGACCACAGCACCCCCTATAAAAATACTCCCTTCTAGTGCATACTCAGTTTTACCATTTATTCTCCAAGCAACAGTAGTCAATAATTTGTTTTTAGAAATAATAGGTTTATCACCAATATTCATCAGCATAAAACAGCCTGTTCCATAGGTGCTTTTCACCATTCCTTTTTCTGTACACATTTGGCCAAACAAGGCAGCCATTTGATCTCCAGCAATACCCGCAATAGGAATTTTGGAAGCAAATACTGTGGTTTTGGTATGGCCATACACGTCACTTGAATCTTTAACTTCTGGCAGCATACTTTTTGGAATGTCAAATAATTCCAATAAATCGTCATCCCAGTCCATAGTATGAATGTTAAAAAGCATGGTCCGAGAAGCATTGGTAACGTCTGTTACATGGAGTTCTCCTTTGGTAAAGTTCCAAATTAACCACGAATCCATTGTTCCAAGAATAAGATCACCAGCGTTTGCTTTTTCTCTTGCTCCCTCAACATTATCAAGAATCCATTTGACCTTAGTTCCTGAAAAATAGGAATCTATCACAAGACCTGTCTTTTCTTGTATCATCTTTTCTTTACCGTCTGCTTTAAGCTGGTCACAATAGTCAGAGGTCCGTTTATCTTGCCAAACAATTGCGTTATAAATAGGATCTCCAGTGTGTTTATCCCATATGACCACTGTTTCTCTTTGGTTGGTGATTCCTATGGCGGCAATATTTTTACCGTTTAGTCCTTTTTTGGTTGTTGCTTCAGCAGCAACACCTGCTTGTTTAGACCAAATTTCTAAAGGGTCATGTTCCACCCAGCCTGGTTTTGGAAAGTATTGAGTGATTTCTTTTTGAGCAACAGAATAGATTTCACCTTTCTTGTTAAACACAATTGCTCTTGAACTTGTTGTTCCTTGGTCTAAGGCTAAAATGTATTTCTCCATGGAATTATATGTTTTAGGGTTACTGGTTAAGGTTGGTATTTTAGATTTGCTAAAAGATTACATGAGGTATCCTTTAGCGAGTTGAGTATAGTCTTCAACTTGATTGGATATCCACTGCTTATCTTTATTGAGCTCTTTTGCTAAAATTTCTGCAACTTTAGGAGCCATTTCAATAGATCGCTTAGCATCTAGAAATAAGACTCTTACTCTTCTTGCTAAGACATCCTCCACAGTTCTTGCCATTTCATGCCTTGCCGCCCATAAAACTTCTACATTTTGAAACTCTAGGTCTGGGTGTATTTTTTCTTCTAGACTTGGGTCTTCTATTATTAAGGTTTTAAGATGGACCTGATCAGTACCATAAACGTAAAGGTGATTCCCTCTTTCTTCTGTTTCCATAGCGCCATGAATCGAAAGGCGTTCTGTGACACATTCTTTTTTAGGAAGCTTATTTAAAGCGATTACTTTATCGAGGGTATCTTCTGCCATTTTTCTGTAGGTAGTCCACTTCCCTCCCGTAATAGAAACAAGACCAGTATCTGAAACGAAGATTTTATGTCCTCTGGAAATCTCTTTTGTCTTTCCGCCATCATCTTCTGGTGCAGCAAGTGGTCTAAGACCAGCATATATGCTTTTTACATCTGCTCGTGTGGCTTTCTTTTCTATAAAACGGTTGAAGGTTTCTAGGATAAACTCAACCTCTTTTTCTGAGGCATTAGGCTCTGTGGTGTGAGAATCTACCATTTCGTCTGTAGTCCCTACAATCACTTTATCATGCCAAGGGACTGCAAAGAGAACTCTCCCATCATCGGTTTTTGGTATCATTAGAGCATCTTCTCCAGGAAGAAACTCTTTATCAAAAACTAAATGAACTCCTTGGCTAGGTTGTATTATATTTTTGGAGCCAGGCTCGTCCATTTGCAAAATATCATCTGCAAAAACTCCTGTGGCATTGATAACAGCTTTTCCTTTAAAGAGATGTTCCTCTTTCGTTTCTTGATCGATGGCTAGAACACCAGATACTTTATTATCAGTGTCTTTTGTTAAATTTTTAACCTTAAAATAATTGAGTAAAGAGCCCCCTTTTTCAATGGCTGTTTGTGCAATATTTACGGCTAGTCTGGAATCGTCAAATTGACCATCTTGATAACTAACACTCCCCCTCAATTTATCTCTTTTAATCGTTTTTAACTTACGAATGGTTTCACTTTTATTCAGATGTTTAGAAGCGCCTAAACTTAATTTTCCAGCAAGAAAGTCGTAGGCTTTTAAACCCAGCGTATAATAAGGACCTTCCCACCAAGTGTAGTTTGGAATCAAAAAGGTTTGGTTTTTAACCAGATGCGGAGCATTTTGCTCTAGTAGGCCTCTTTCTTTCAAGGCTTCTGTAACTAGAGAAAAATTGGCTTGTGCAAGATAACGCACACCACCATGGACAAGCTTAGTACTTCTGCTTGACGTTCCTTTGGCATAATCTAACTGTTCCAGAAGAAGAGTTCTATAACCTCTAGTGACGCTATCCAATGCAATTCCAAGACCAGTGGATCCTCCGCCGATTACAATGACATCCCACTCCTTTACTTTTTTTGCGTTTTCAATGAGATGTTTTCTGTCGAAAAGTTGTTGCTTTATCATTTTTTCTTATTTCGAATATAAACCAAATATAATAAAATTATAATAAAACGAAAGAATAAGTATATAAAATAGTTTAAAACGAAACATAATGAAGCTATATTGGTAATAATAATGCAGGGGATGTAGTTATAAATACTAGCCTAGCGACCTTAGTGTTTTAATATCCTTTATATTAGTAATCTCAAAATGAAATGCAAATGAAACGACATCAAGCTATTTTAGATTTATTACAGAAGGAAGGTTATATAGGTGTTTCCGAACTTTGTGACATGTTTAATGTATCAGCTGTAACGATAAGAAAGGACCTAAAACTGCTTGAAAACAAAGGGCTTCTTTTTAGGACACACGGTGGCGCTACTTTCGAAAATCCATATATTAATGACAGGAACGTTAGTGAAAAGGAAAAAATTCATGTTAAAGAAAAAAATGCAATAGCAGAGGCTGCTGTAAAATTAATCAAGCCAGAGGATTCTATTATGATAGGTTCTGGGACAAGCATGCAATCCCTTGCGAAAGCTATTAATATTGAGGGTAATCTCAATATAACCACTTCTTCACTTAATGTTTCGCTAGAGCTTACCAAGTCTCCTTATTATGATATTCTTCAGTTGGGAGGAAATGTAAGGCATAGCTCTTCATCGGTAACTGGTCATTTTTCTCAGGCGATCTTGGAAAATATTTCCTGTAACTTATTATTTCTTGGGGTAGACGGTATCGATATGAGTTATGGGTGTACTACAACAAGCCTTAGTGAAGCGATGCTGAATAAGAAGATGATTGAGTCGGCTCAAAAAATAATTATTCTAGCAGACTCTTCTAAATTCAACCGAAAAGGGTTTGGAAAGATATGTGATATTTCTGAAATTCATCATATCATTACCGATTCCGCAATCAGTAGCCCCTTGGCTCAAGAAATCAGAGACCATGGTATCCAATTGACTTTGGTATAAAGTCTTCAGAAGAATAGCTGAATGGGCGAAGGTTGAAATTAGTTTTTCAGCCTTAAGCTAATTAACTTTAGTATAGAATAGACGATTTCTAAATTCAGAATAAACCCTTCAAAATCTTATTTATACCCTTCTATATATGAAGGTGAATTTGAGTAAATTTGCAACTTAATATTGAATTATGTCTGAAGAAAAAAAATCGTTGAACTTCATCGAGCAGATTATTGAAGAAGATTTGAAAACCGACTATAAAGTAAGTGATCTTAAATTTCGGTTTCCTCCAGAACCTAACGGATTTTTGCATATAGGTCATGCTTCATCAATTTGTTTGAACTTTGGTTTGGGATTAAAGTATAAAGCGCCTGTCAACTTAAGATTTGATGATACCAATCCTATTAAAGAGGAAACGGTTTTCGTAGAGTCTATCAAGTCCGATGTTAAATGGCTTGGTTTTGAATGGGCAGAGGAATGTTATGCTTCAGATTATTTTCAGAAATTGTATGACTGGGCTGTCGAGTTAATTAAAGCTGGTGATGCTTATGTGGACAGCCAATCGTCTGAAGATATTGCGACTCAAAAAGGAACTCCTACTCAGCCAGGAACTGCCAGTCCGTATAGACTGCGTTCTGTTGAAGAAAATTTAGAGCTTTTTGAAGCGATGAAAAATGGGGGAACCGCAGAAAAAGCTCATGTACTTCGCGCTAAAATTGATATGGCGTCTCCCAATATGATTATGCGTGATCCTGTGATGTACCGGTGTTTACACAAAGCACATCATCGCACAGGAGAAGACTGGAAAGTCTATCCAATGTACGATTGGGCTCATGGGGAATCGGATTTTATAGAATCTATTTCTCATTCTTTCTGTACCCTAGAATTCTTACCTCATCGTGAGCTTTACAATTGGTTTGTCGATCGCGTAAGTCAAGCTGGTGAACTCATCCCAAAACAAAGAGAGTTTGCACGACGTAACTTAAGCCATACCATGGTTAGTAAACGAAAATTAGCACAGCTGGTTGAGCAAAATATCGTTAAGTCTTGGGATGATCCTAGAATGCCGACTATTTCGGGCTTGCGACGACGAGGCTATACTCCAGAATCTATCCGCAATTTTGCAGAGAGTATAGGGATAGGTAAGCGAGAAAATATGATAGATGTAGCGCATCTGGAATTTTGTGTAAGAGATGATCTCAACAAAAAAGCACCACGAGTAATGGGTGTGATGGATCCTTTAAAAGTGATTATCACCAATTATCCTGAAGGGAAAGAAGAGTGGCTTGCTACAGAAAATAACCAAGAAGATGAGTCTGCTGGAGAACGCGAAGTTCCCTTTTCTAGAGAACTATATATAGAACAAGAAGATTTTAAAGAGGAAGCTAATCGTAAATTTTTTCGCTTAAAATTAGGTAAAGAGGTGCGCTTGAAAAGTGCTTACATCATCAAAGCTGAAGAGGTAGTGAAAGATGAAGATGGAACTATTTTAGAAGTGCATTGCACCTATGATGCTGACACCAGAAGCGGGAGCGGCACAGAGGCTTCTCAAAGAAAAGTGAAAGGGACTCTGCATTGGGTGTCTATTCCTCATGCCAAAGAAGTAGAGGTTAGGCTTTACGATAGGTTGTTCTCTGTGGAAGATCCCGCAGCAGATAAAGACAAAGACTTTTTAGATTTTGTGAATCCTGATTCTTTACAGGTCAGCAAAGCTTATGTAGAGCCCAGCTTAAAGTCTGCAAAAGTGGAAGACAAATTCCAATTTCAGCGTATTGGATATTTCTGTGTGGACAGAGAGTCTACAGAAGATAATCTTGTTTTTAATAGAACGGTGACTTTAAGAGATAGCTGGAAGAATAAGTAGAAAAAAGCGAGATGAGAGTCTCGCTTTTTTATTTAATCATGCACTTTAATATAAAACTCAAGAGTTTTACTTTCAAAAATTTGATTTCCACCTCCATCTGTTGGGGCGATGATTTCAACATAGTCTTCGCCTACAAAACCTCGACGAGGTTGGTATCTAAAAATAATTTCTCCAGTATCTGGATTTTGGTCTAGCTCACTTACCATGTAATGCTGACCCCTAATTTGAAAAATGGCATTTCTGTTGTCCTCGAAATTGCCTAAGCTCGTTTCTGCAACACGATGACCAGAGCTCCCTATATTGATTTCAAACAAAGTGATTGGTTCTTCAGGAAAGGGATAATAAAGACCGTCATCATCATTATTCCATAAGGCCTCACAGGAGATTAAACTTAGACTAACAAATAAAAGGAAAACTAGTTTTTTCATTATAAAGGGTTTAATTTTTTGATAGCTTGATATTGAGTTGCTTGCCTGCTCTGCTTTCCCTCTGTAGAGATTGCCTTTGCCGGTCGAGCTTGGTCAAAACTGCTAGTTAAGGCAGTTCTTACTTAGGCTTCTCTATCAAATTTCCATCGGAAAATAAAGCAAAACGACCTTTGTTTCCATGCGTAAATTCTGCTTTGGGCCACGGCCAACCCCCAAATTGTGTCCGTTGGTACTCTCTTATGATGCTGTTCATATCTTCAGTAGAATTGGCCACAAAAGGTCCTTGCTGAACAACAGCTTCGTTGATGGGCTTCCCTTGAAGTAAAAGAAGCTCAGCTTTTTTATTACCATTTACAAGCTCGAGTTTTTGAGAAGCCTTTAGGTCTAAAGAATGACCATAAGGAATTTCAAAACCTTCGGTTTTAATTTGATCTCCTTCATAAAAAAACAAAACGCGATTACTTTCTTCCTCTCCTGGAGGAAGTGTAAACTCCGCACCTGCTTCTAAACTAATTCTCCAGATTTGGATATCGGTATTGTCTTCTGCAGCCAAGGAATCTGGAGTGGGATCCAAAGCTTTTTCTGACTTGTATTTCCCAGCGATAATTTTGATACTGATGGCGTTTCCATGTTCATCTTTTTCTTCAATAACAGGAATGTCTTCGTGCCAAAGCATCTTGTAATGAGGCTCTACTTTTTTGGAACGCTTGGGTAAATTCAACCAGATTTGAAATAGTAAAAGCGGATTTTCTTTGTCCTGATTTATAAGTGGAAACATTTCAGAATGCAAAATGCCTTTTCCTGCGGTCATCCATTGTGCATCACCTTGGCCAAATCGCCCTTTGGCTCCCATAGAATCTGAGTGATCTGCAAAGCCTTTTTCTACCAAAGTAATGGTTTCAAAACCTGCATGGGGATGGTAAGGAAACCCTGGTATTTCTTGCCCATGGTACATCCGCCAGCCGTCTTTTTTATGAAAATCGTTTCCCAAGAACCGATCTTTTAAGCCTTCCTTGGAAGGACCAAGATTGGTTCTTCCCTTCGGAAATTGATCCTCATGAAAAGCACAAAACAAAAAAGGATCTTTAGTTTCCCATTGAAAACCAAGCTCCTTAATTCTTAAAATAACATCACTCATCCTCTTTTATATTTATTCAAAATAATAAAAAGCATCTTCCAAATGCTCTATATGTTTTCCTGATTTATTTTTAATAATAGCAACAATATCAAACCTTACGTCTAGGTCGAGGTCTTTATCATTGATGTAAAAATCAATGGCTTTTACCAATCGTTTGATTTGAGCGGGTTTTACAAAATCTTGTGGGTCACCAAACTCTGGCGTACTTCTGGTTTTGACTTCCACAGCGACTAAGGTTTTACCAGTTTTGGCAATAATATCGACCTCTGCTCTATCGAAGACATAATTAGTTTCTAAAATAGTGTAGCCTTTTGCTCGAAGAAACTTTACCGCTTCTTTCTCTCCACTTTTCCCAAGTTCGTTGTGCTCTGCCATGCTTAGTAAATAAGTTGAACGCGATTCAAAGTTACGCTAAGATGGGCTGTTTCCCCAAATATCAAAGGCAAATTCGTCTCCGCGTGACCTGCTGGAAAATTGAAAGCTACAGGAATGTTGAGATCTTTCACCACTTCAAAAATGATCTCTTCAGCGGTTTTCCCGAAGGGTACGGCATTATCTTTCATATCGGTCATTCCCCCCACAATCAATCCAGAAATTTGGCTCAGCAGCCCACTGCGTTTTAGATTCTGCATCATTCTGTCGATGTGGTAGAGGTATTCATCGAGATCTTCAAGGAACAAGATTTTCCCTTCAAAGCTAGGAGTAGACGAACTCCCTAATAAGGAATAGAGCACAGATAAGTTTCCTCCAATGATTTCACCAGAAGCTGTTCCGTTTTTTTGTAAGGGATGAATGTTTTGTGAGGAGATACCGGCATTTTCTCCAAATACTACTTTTTGAAGCTGAGTTGAGGTAGAGCTTGATTTGGTCTCAATGTCAAGTGCCATTTGGGCATGAAGACTGGCGAAGCTTAAACTTTGCAAATGCAGATGAATAGCCGTCACATCCGAATAACCAATAATCCACTTGGGTTTCTTTTTTAAACTAGAAAAGTCAATATGATCAAGGATTCTCACAGAACCATAACCGCCTCTTGCACACCAAATAGCTTTCATGTCTGGATGATTCAGTTGGTTTTGAAAATCCTTTGCCCGCTCTTGGTCGCTTCCTGCAAATTGGTGTTCTTGTTGACCAATGCTAGAGCCTAAAATAGGTTTGAGTCCCCAATTTTTTAATAGATCAAGCGCAGGTTGTATCTCTGCTTTAGAAATATATCTTGCGGTGGCTATGATAGCGACTTGGTCGCCAGTTTGGAGTGGAGGTGGAAGACTCATAATCGAATTCGTTAATTGTTTATAACTTCTAGTGCTTCTATGGTTTCATTAAAGCTATAGAAACACTAAATGTTATAAATCTATCACTTAAAAGTAATAAATTTTATAGATCAAACCCAATTCTTAAGTGAATATCGACTGTGAAATCACTATTTCTTTCATCTCTAAAGGGGAAAAACCCAGTTCGTTCTGTGTTATTCAAAAAGAAAGCGTAGCCAAATCCAAAACCGGCTTCGTAAGAAATATGCTTTCCTAAACTACGACGAATGCCCCATTTCGGGACAAATCTGATCTGATCAAGACTTTCAATTCTATCGTTTGAGGTAAATGAAACACTTTCTAGATTTGAGGATACTAGTAGCGCTATAAAATTTCCACTATTTCGATCTATGGTTTTTCCTTTTTTCAATCTCTTCTCTAAATTATAATACCATCTGGGTTCAAGGCTTAAATGAAGTATTCCATAAAAACCATCGTTAGGTCCAAAGGACTCAAATTCTCCAAAGCCTTCTATTCTAAAATCGAACCCAACCTGACTTCGCAAAGCAAATTCGTTTGAAAGGCGGCTTTCGTTATATAGCCAAGCCCCTAGAAACCCGGTTTGAATTCCATAAATTGATTTTTCTACGCTTGCAGGGGCTAAGTTACTTTGATCTTGAGCAGATGCTTGGTATACAAATAATAGGCCAAAAAATGTGATAAAAATTATTCTCATAATAAAGATGGGGTTACAGATGAATTTTAAAAATCAGGAAACAATAGTTTAATTTTCAAACAAAGTTAGAGGGCCTCTAAAGTTCATCGAGATTTCATTATCTTCCTCATCAATACCTGTAAAATTAAGTACATACTCATTTTCATTTTCTACAATTTCTAATATACCAACTTCAATTTCAATAGTTTCCCCTGTTTGGTTTTCAGCATTTATGTTGGATAAAATTGATGATGAGGCAAGCGTATCTTCACCTGGATTGGAAGCTCCTGTAAAAATGTATTCACCAAGTTCTGGCTTAGTACTGTTACCTGTATAAATTTCAAAAGAAATACCATTAACTATATCATCTTCTGGTTTTGGCTCACCATCTACTACACTTACATTGGTGTCGTATATAATAATTCCAAAAGCATAAAGTCCTTCCTCTAAGGTATCGGTTTGATATAACCCAGATTTGAGTTCAAATTGTTCATTTTCAACTTTTAAAAAGTTTTCATTTTCAATGGGAGGAGCAGAATCATCATCACTGCTACATGAAAAAGAAAACATAAGGATTAGCGCTATAAGGCAAAGTTTTGAGATAAGCTTCATAATAGGATGTTTTTGGTTAAGTCTAAATATATTCATTTCTGTATAATTCAAGAGCTTTTTCACTCATATTATACAATAGCCTTAGTCTTTTAATGTAAAGGGGTTTATTACATTTGTGCTTTAGAAATTTTAAACTCATGAAGAATCCAAAACGCTATACAGTTACCGCAGCATTACCCTATACCAACGGACCTATACATATAGGACATTTGGCGGGGGTTTATGTACCAGCAGATATTTACGTTCGTTACTTAAAACTTAAGGGAGAAGACGTCGCTTTTTTGTGTGGAAGTGATGAGCATGGCGTCCCTATTACTATCAAAGCCAAGAAGGAAGGCATAAGTCCTCAAGATGTTGTCGATAAATACAATGCGATCATCAAGCAATCGTTTCAAGATTTTGGAATTCAATTTGATAATTATTCAAGAACTTCTGCTAAAATCCACCATGATACGGCGACTGAGTTTTTCAAGAGTATGTACGATAAGGGAAAGTTTATTGAAGAAACAACAGAACAACTCTACGATGCCAAAGCCAATCAATTTTTAGCCGACCGATTTGTAACAGGGACTTGTCCTAAATGTGGCAATGAAGAAGCTTATGGCGATCAATGTGAAAAATGTGGTTCTTCTTTGAATGCTACAGATTTAATAAATCCAAAATCTGCTATCACAGGAGACGTCCCTACGTTAAAGTCAACCAAGCACTGGTTTTTACCTTTAGATCAATATGATAGCTTTCTGAAAGAGTGGATATTAAAAGATCATAAAAAGGACTGGAAGGCTAATGTGTATGGACAATGTAAATCTTGGATAGACGAAGGTTTGCGAGCAAGAGCAGTTACTCGAGATTTAGACTGGGGTATACCAGTTCCTGTAAAAGGAGGTGAAGGTAAAGTCCTTTATGTTTGGTTCGATGCTCCAATTGGCTATATTTCTTCTACCAAAGAATGGGCAGAACGGGAAGGCAAAGATTGGGAGCCTTATTGGAAGGATAAGGACACCAAGCTTGTTCATTTTATAGGCAAAGATAATATTGTGTTTCATTGTATTATTTTCCCAGCGATGCTGAAAGCAGAAGGGAGCTATATCTTACCAGATAATGTACCCGCTAATGAATTTTTGAATTTAGAAGGCCGTAAACTATCCACTTCTAAAAATTGGGCAGTTTGGTTGCACGACTATTTAGAAGATTTCCCAGGTAAAGAAGACGTGTTGAGGTATGTGCTTACAGCAAATGCTCCTGAAACCAAGGATAATGATTTTACGTGGAAGGATTTCCAAACCCGAAATAACAGTGAGTTAGTCGCCATCTATGGGAACTTTATCAATAGAGTGGTGGTTCTAACGCATAAGTATTATGAAGGAGTAGTGCCAAAAGCCTCTGAATTTAGTGAAACTGATCTTAAAGTATTTGAAGATATTAAAACATTTCCTTCACAAATTTCAGCTTCTATCGAGAAGTACCGCTTTAGGGAAGCCCAAGGGATTATGATGAATCTGGCGCGTCTAGGCAACAAATATCTAGCTGATGAAGAGCCCTGGAAACTGCAAAAGACAAATCTTGAGCGCACATCTACTATTATGTATGTGGCTTTGCAAGTGTCAAGTGCTTTAGCGGTCTTAAGTGAACCTTTTTTACCTTTTACCGCTTTAAAATTGAAAACTATGCTCAATTTTGAAGGTTTTTCTCATCCATTTTGGAATGATATTTCGAAACTAGATGAATTGCTCCCTTTTAATCATAACATCAATTCAGCTGAATTCCTTTTTAGTAAAATTGAAGAGGAGGAGATACAAAAGCAAGTCGATAAACTTGAAGCTTCCAAAATAGAAAATGAAGAGAAAGAGGTAGAACCCCAAAAAGAAGTAGCCACTTTTGAAGATTTCTCCAAACTCGATCTTAGAGTAGGAACCATAATAACAGCAGAGAAAAAGGCAAAGACCAAAAAATTAATGGTGTTAACCGTGGATACGGGTTTAGATCAAAGAACTATAGTTTCTGGAATTGCAGAACATTATAAGCCAGAAGAGCTTATTGGTCGTAAAGTAAGTGTTGTCGTCAATCTTAAACCTATTACACTTAAGGGCACTTTAAGCGAAGGGATGATTTTAATGACTGAAGATTCCTCTGGAAAATTGACCTTTGTGAATCCAGATCCATCTGGAGAAGTTGAAAATGGTTCAACAATTAATTGATATATTTATACTATTAAAAAATCATTGCTTATGGAAAACATTTCAATTGACAGTGTTGGTGAATATGCCAATTATTTGTTAGACAGTATCTTAACTTATCTTCCAAGTATCATCGCTGCTCTAGTTCTCTTGATCTTAGGGTTATGGGTCATAAAATTGATTATAGGTCGTTTAAGAAAAATAATGGAAAAAAGTGAGGTAGACCGAGGCGTAAGAGGTTTTGCCTTAAGTATCTTGGGTATAGTGCTCAAAATCCTTTTGTTTATTGTCATTATTACAAAACTTGGTGTAGAAACCACATCGTTTGCAGCGATTTTGGCAGCAGCGGGTTTAGCTATCGGTCTTGCTTTACAAGGATCGCTTTCCAACTTTGCAGGAGGTGTTCTCATTATCATACTGAAACCATTTCGGGTTGGCGATTTTATTGAAGCTCAGGACGAATCAGGTTCAGTGACTGAGATCAGTATTTTTTATACGTTTCTAACAACCCCAAACAATCAGCGCATTGTTATTCCAAACGGTCAATTAAGCAATAATAAAGTGACCAATTATTCTTATGAGCCTATTCGCAGAAATGTAATGACCGTTGGAATTTCCTATGATAGCGACATTAAAAAATCTAGAGAAGTTTTATTAAATATCGTCAATTCTGATGAGCGCGTTTTAAAAGATCCTGCTCCTGTTGTTTTTGTAGGAGGTTTAGGAGATAACTCCGTAAATCTGTCTTTGCGTTTTTGGGCTAATCAAGCCGATTATTGGGGATTACACTTCGATACGATCGAAAAGCTAAAAACAGAACTTGAAGGTGCAGGAATTTCCTTCCCATTTCCACAACGCGATGTACATTTATACGATATGAGTAAGAAATCTGAATAGTTTTTAATATATTTATTAAAAAATAAAAAAATTATGAAAAATTACATTCTTTTAAGTTTATTAATTTTGGTTTTATTTTCTTCCGAAGTTAATGCTCAATATGCTGGTCAGGGTGAATTTCTCCGAGAACAAGTCGTACGTCAATCTGGCGAGATCTTTACTATCGATACTGAAGATGGAAAAATGGATTTAAAAGATATTGAGGGTTCTCCATTTCTTACTGAAGAATTCAAGTCAGGAGTTATTATCGATAACTCCAAAGAAAATTCTGCAATAAAGACAAATTTGAGGTATAATATATTTTATGATCAAGTTGAGGTTAAGTACGAGACTGATTTGAAACGTGATCTAGAACAAATAAGAGTTTTAAAAAGAATAGATATTTACGAATACCTAATTGAAGGAAAGCTTTTCAAACTTTATTTTAATGACGAAATCTTTTTTCAGGGAGATAGCGGCTATTTAGAGGTCTTAAACGGTGAAGACAAAAAAATTATGTTATTCAAAAAATACTATCAGGAATATATCTCACCAAGATCGGCAGAAACTTCTTACCAAAGAGATACTCCTCCCCAGTTGATTACAAATTTTACTTATTATATTTCTAAAGATTCAAGTCAAACCTTTTCTTCTATAGAAGCCGATAGATGGGATATTTTAGATTCTTTTGAAAATAATAAAAAAGAGGTAATGAAAGATTTTATTAAATCTAACAAATTCAAGTTTAGAGGAAACGAAAAAGAAGTTGAAAACGAACTAAAAAGAACGATATTTTATTATAATTCACTATAGTTACTAATTATTACTCACAAAATCTTTGAGGTAATAGGGTTCAAAGTAAGCCACATCCTCAAAATCACCATTATCAAACTTCCGTTTTGCAATAAGGTATTGCTCCTTTGCAGACGGGAGTTTTTTTTTGTGAAAAACAGCGTTAGGATGGTGACAGATCGCTTTAAATTTTTCCACTCCATTCCCTATAAAGTGGACTTTGCGAGTTTCTAATTCATCATGGAAAGAGGTTTCCTCCAATATTTCAGCCTTAATTCCTCGCTTACTTTCAAAGCTAGCATTAAAAATTTCAGAATAGACTTCCATTCTTCTAGCATCTATCATTGGGATGATGACCGCTTTATCGACATCGATCTGCTTTGCTAAACACAACAAGGTCGATGCAGAAATCAGAGGAATGTCTAGGGCATAGGCTAGACCTTTCGCCGCAGAAACGCCTATTCTTAAACCTGTATAAGAGCCAGGACCCTTACTTATAGAAACGGCACTAAGTTCTTTGATAGATATATCTTCAGAGTTTAGTAGCTCTTTAATAAACGTATGTAGCTGTTCAGAATGTGAAAAGTTTTTACTGTTTATTTCCTTTAAGGCTAGCAGCTGTCCCTCTTTTCCAATGCTTATAGAACAATTGGTTGTAGAGGTTTCAATACAAAGAATCAAACTCAATAAATAAGGGTTTAATAGTTAATAATTCGAATTCCAAAAAACAATTCTAAGACTTTTAAGTTGAAAATATAGTCATATTTAGAATTAATTAATCTGTTTTCTGCGTTGGTTAATCTAAATTTAGATTGACTTAGTTCAAAAGCATTAGACACCCCCACTTCGAAGCGTTGCTGAGCATATTCAAAAGCTAGTTCTTGAGACTCGACAGCTTTTAAGGCTGCCTCATAAGCCTTAGCCGATCCCTGAGCGTCAACATAAGCTTGATATACATTGGATTCCAAATCCAATTCAGCTTGTTTCAGCTGAAATTCTGCACGTCTGGTATTCACTTCCGCTCTCTTAATAGAGTTTCTTGTTGCAAAACCATTGAAAACGGGGATATCAAGTTGTACACCATAAGTTAAACCGTCATTTCTCCACAATTGGTCTATAAAATTTCTTGGCCCTATGGTTTGGAATTGAAAATTTGGAGTGACTACAGCTCCTCCTGTAGATTCTAGAATTCCAATTTGTCTGGTGGGACTGTTTGGATCTAGACCGCCTTGAACTGTTCTGTCTCTATCTGTTTCTCTGGTGTTGTAGTTGACAAATCCGCTTAATGACGGGTAAAGCTGTGATCTAGCTATTTGAACATCTTTTACAGCTAAGTCTACATTTTGCTCTGCCACTTTAACTTCGAAACGCTCTTCCCTTGATTTTGCAATAATCTCTTCAGGTGTTTTAGACATGATATCTGTGATAGGGACGTTATACTCCTCATCTGCAATATCAAAATTTTGATAATTTTTTATAAGTAGTGTTTGCGCTAAGCTGATTTTAGAGATTCTTAAATTATTTTCAGCGACAACGATTTGTTGTTCTTCATCTGCATTTGTGGCCTTAATTTCTAATAAGTCTCCCTGAGGGGCAGTTCCTATCTCTACAGTTTTTCGTGTTTGTTCAATTTGCTCCTGAGTTACATTATTCTGCTCTATTAAAACTTCAAGTTGCTGTTTATTGACAAGGATTTGTAAATAAGCATTTGCTACAAATAACGCAATATCATCTTTCATCAATTGAAGTGAATATTGACTTGCCAATTTCTCTAATTTAGCTCTTTGGAATACTCTTAAATTTCTTAAACCGTCAAATATGGTTATTCCTGAGGTTGCATTTACAGAAAAGTTACGAGTCACTTGACTCTCCAGTACTCCTGTGGTTATATTTTGAGTTAAACCAGAGTTCCAGGTATTGCTAGAATTTCCATTAAGTGAAGGCAGGTAGTTTCCTATAGCTTCACTTTTACTGATGTCTGCAGTTTCTAGATCGAGCATAGATTGCTTAATGGATATATTATTATCCATGGCATACTTTACACAAGCCTCAAGAGTCCATCTTGCAGGTATATCGGTTTGTGCTTTAAGACCAGTAAAACATCCTAAGAGTATAAGGCTTAATATTGATAAGGTAAGTTTCATTTTTATCATCTTTAATTATCTTCTACTAGGGTTTCCTGCAACAGGTTCTTCAACTCTATTCCATACTTTAATTTTATCACTTTCTTCTAGGCCAGAAATCACTTCAACATTTATTCCATCGCTTAGTCCTAGTTCTACCATTTTTTTCTCAAACTGCTGATCACCAACTTCGACCTCAACAAAGGGCTCTTTTGTTTCCTTTTCAAACTGCACTAAGGACTCACTTATCGCTAATACATCTGTAGATCGTTCCAATATAATAGAAGCATTTGCACTAAGCCCAGCCCTTATAAAAATCCCCTTAGTCTCTTTTAAGCTGCCCTCGATATCAAATTGAACAGCACCATTCTCTTCGGTTCCTTTAGGGGAAATGTAATCTAACATGGCATTGAAGGTTTCATCTTCAATAGCTCCGACAGTAATTTCCAAAGGAAGTCCTTCTTTTATTTTACCTACTTCAGATTCGTCAACTTTTCCTTGAAAAATCATATCATCTGTTTTAGCAATAGTAGCAATTGTGGTTCCTTCATTGAAATTATTGGCTTCAATAACTTGGTTTCCTACTTCAACAGGCACGTCCAAGACCATTCCAGATATTCTCGCCTTTATTTCTGTAGTGGCTGCATTTCCAGCATCTTGAGTAGTTCCTGTACTTATGATCTCAAGATTCTCCTCGGCTGCTTTTACAGTTTGCAATGCATTGTCATATGAATTTCTAGCAAGATCAAAATCATTTTCTGAGATGACGCCCTTTCCATATAATTCTTCTTGCCTGCTAAAAACTTTTTTCTCGTTATCAAGATTGATTTTAGACTGTCTAACTTGGTTTTTTGCAGAATTTAAGCTGGTAATATTGGGAACTACTTTAAGTTGAGCTATCATATCTCCAACCTCCACGTTATCCCCAGCTTCTACAAAGAGTCTGTCCACAACCCCAGAGATATTGGGTTTGATATCAACTTCTTCTCTTGGCACAAGTGTTCCCGTAGCCATTGTTTTTTTAACGATGGTTTGAGTCTTAGGAGATTCCGTTTTAAAAACTTCTGGATTTTCTTGATTTTTTTGGTAGAGGTAATATAGAGACCCTCCAAAAAGAGAGACAATAATTAGCAATACAATAATGGTGACAACTTTTTTCATGTTTAAATACTATTAGGTAAGTTTATTTTTTATTCGGTTCTTAAGGCATCCACAGGTTTTACACGTATTGCGTTCTGAGCAGGAATAAATCCAGCTAAAAGACCTGAGATGATGAGTATACTTAATGCTATAAAGACGGTTACTAAATCTACGCTAGGATTGGCAAAGGGGATATCTGCACCTTTGGGCAGGAGTGCATTAACTATCGCTAACACTCCAGTTGCGAATATTATACCCGTCATACCTGCAATAATAGTTAAAAATACAGATTCAAATAAAATCTGTCCTCTTATTTGCCAAGGGGTTGCTCCTAGGGCTCGTCTAACTCCAATTTCATTAGTTCTTTCTTTCACCACGATAAGCATTATATTGCTAATTCCTATAACACCTGAAAGTAAAATAAGAATACCTACAAAATAGGCGACAGCATTTAAAGCAATGAAAAGCCCAGAAACTTTGGAATATTGCTCGTATAAATCGAAATTTCCAATAGCTCTGTCATCCTCTGGAGCAATATCATGATTCCTTTTTATAATTTCAAACACTTGTGACTTTAGTCTGGTAATCGAATTATCATCCTCCGCGGTGATAGCCATCCAACCTACTTTTTGTCCCATATTAAAGGCTTGCGAATAGGCTGTAAATGGAACATAAATTTGCTTTTGGTCTTCCTCTGCATTACCTCCTCCAAAGCCTCTTTTTTTATAGACGCCAATGACCATAAAGTTCACCCCTTGTACTTTTACATAAGTTCCTATGGGATCTTCGTCAAAATCATAGAGCCCTTTAATAACGCCTTCCCCAATGACTGCCACTTTACGCTTATTTTCAATATCATTCTGATTTAGAAATCTACCTTTTAAGATTTTCATTGGCTCTTGAAACTGGATATCTGGATAATCTCCATAAACATTGAACGCACCACTTTTAAGGCCTCTTACAACATTATTATTTCCACCAAAACCTCCAAGCTGGTTTCTTGGGGAGACATACTTTAGACCATTAACTTCTCTCTTAATTTCCGCAACATCATTAAGCTCAAAATTATATCTACGGCCTTTTGATAAGCCATTGTAGGATTTTGAAACCGTCTGAGACCACATAAACATGGAATTAGAAGAAATTCCATCAAATATCTGTTTGACTCCGTTCTCTAGGCCATTCCCAGCAGCTAGTAAAATCACAAGAATGAAAATACCCCAGAATACTCCAAAGGCAGTCAATATCGTTCTAAATAAATTAGACGTTAAGGACTCAATGACTTCATTCCACTTGTCTCTATTAAACATATTATTCGTCTCTTAAAGCATCAATCGTTTTAATTCTTGCTCCTCTCCATGCAGGAAAGAAACCAGCAATTGCTCCGGCTGCTATTAATAATACCAATGTGGAAACCGCAATACTAAAGTTTACACTTGGGTTTCTAATAAAATCTAACTCTATATAAGGTCCTACAATTTCTAAAAGGGCAAGACCAAATATCAATCCAAATAGACCAGACACAGAAGTAACAAATATAGATTCATGTAAAATCATGCCCACTATAGAGATGGGTTCAGCTCCAAGAGCTTTTCTGATCCCAATTTCTTTGGTACGTTCTTTTACGATAATAAGCATAATATTACTTACTCCAATAATCCCAGCAAGTAAGGTGGCAATCCCAACACCCCAGAAAAATATTTTCATGGCATTTATCAGCAGATATATTTCTTTAGTATTTACTATATTATTGCTTATAAATAGAGCACTTTCATCTTTAGGATCTATCTGTAGTTTAGATTTTAACATTTGCTCGATCTGTGCTGCAAAAGCATTAGATTGCTTTAAAGCTAGGTCATAATTCTCTTCTTTAGGAAGGGTATAGCCCATAGATCTAATATCTGTTCCCGCTCCAAAAACAATTTGAGCTGTTGAAATAGGAACGTAGACTCTAGTTTCTTCTCTATCCCCACCTGGATCCGTAAATACCCCAATGACTTTAAAATTAAGTCCCGCTACGTCTATATATTCTCCTATTGGTGACTTATCTTTAAAAAGGTCTTTTTTGGCTCTGTTACCTATAATAGCATACTTTTCTTTAGCCTTTACATCGTTGATGTTGATAAATCGCCCTTCTATAATGTCTGCTTTCTCCAAAAATTGATAATCTGGTAAAATGCCTTCTACACGATAACTTCCAGACTCATTCCCATAAGATACTAAACCAGCAAAAATCTGATATAAGGGAGAGGCAAATTCAATTTCTTGATCGGTTTCTTTATTGACCAAAGCATAGTCTTCATTTGTAAATTGGATGCGGCGATCTTTATTAAATCCTTCATAAGCAATACTGGTTGAACCTGGATAAATATTGATAATATTCTCAGCATCACCCTGAAATTGTTTCTCAACACCATTTTGAAACCCTTCACTTACACCTAATAACACTACTAAAATGAATATCCCCGAACCAACGGAAACCCCGGTAAGAAAAGTCCTTAACTTATTTTTTGAAATGGTTTCAAACACCTCTTGCCAACGTTCTAAACTAAACATTTTGCATTGCTCTTACTTGGGTTATTTTTTTATCCTCTATAATGACACCATCTTTTAGGTTCACTATTCGCTTAGTCATTTGAGCGATATCTTTCTCGTGAGTGACTATTAAAACAGTCCTGCCTTCATCGTTTATTTTTTGGATTAAATCCATAATTTCATAGGATGTTTTCGAATCTAAAGCTCCGGTTAGTTCATCCGCAAGTAGAACTTTTGGATTACTCGCCAATGCTCTTGCAATGGCAACTCTTTGTTTTTGTCCTCCCGACAATTCATTAGGCTTATGAGTAGCCCAATCTGCAAGGCCTACTTTTTCAAGATAAGCCATAGACCTTTCCATCCGTTTAGCTCTTTTCATACCTTGGTAGAACAAAGGAAGAGCGACATTGTCTATAGCAGACTTGTAATTGATTAAGTTGAAAGACTGAAAAATAAACCCTAAAAACTTATTTCTATATTGAGCGGCAAGCTTCTCATTAAGATTTTTAATTGGCACACCGTCTAACGTATATGATCCTTGGTCTGCTTCATCTAGCATTCCAAGAATGTTAAGAAGAGTAGACTTACCAGATCCAGAAGATCCCATGATCGCAACTAATTCTCCTTCTTCTACGTTAAAATTAATCCCCTTCAACACATGAAGAGAATTCTTTCCCATTTTATAGGACTTATGCAAATCTTTAATTTCTATCATAATTCAGTAGTTACTTCTTCTAAGACTTATAGATGGCATAAACGTTACAGAGTAGCTTGTTATAAAATTGTTAAAATTATAATAATATTTATGAAACTATGTACGTTTAAAGTTTAGATAAATTGAAAGCAGCGTTATCTTTGCTTCAAAAAACATTTGGATACAATTAATTTAAACAACATAAGAGTTTATGCTTACCACGGGTGTTTACCAGAAGAAACTAAAATAGGAAGTGATTATAGAGTGGATATAAGCGTTGATGCAAACCTAGATATATCAGCGGAATCCGATGAGCTATCTGATACAGTAGACTATGTTCATCTCAATAAAATTGTAAAAGAAGAAATGGCTACAGCCTCCAAACTTCTGGAGCATGTCGCTAAGCGTATTTTAGATAGAATCTTCGCTGAACTCGAAATAGTGAAAAAGGCAAAAGTTAAAGTTGCTAAACTAAATCCTCCATTGGGAGGTGATGTGGAGGATGTCAACATTACTTTATCTAAAAAAAGAGGTTAAATCTAATTCATAGATTAGCATTGGGGATAAAAAAAAATTCTTAAATTTGCACTTCTCAAAAAAGGTGTCGTGGCCGAGTGGCTAGGCAGTGGTCTGCAAAACCATCTACAGCGGTTCGAATCCGCTCGACACCTCTCCTAACTAACTAAAAAGCCCAAAAAATAGTGGGCTTTTTTACATCTAAAGGTTATCGACCTTGTAAGAAACATTTTCTAAATCTTTTTCAATCTTTTCTATCTCCTTTGGAATGAGACCTCTCAGAATCAAAATCAATCCAAATATGATTAACAGAAAACTGATTCCCTTTTTAAATAATGTGATTCGCCTAGGAGTAAGTTTATTATTCAGTTTTTTAGCTAGTAGTATTTTTAAGACATCAACGAGTAAATACGTCACAATTATACTTGTAAAGAAAATAACTAGTCTTGATGCTTTCATTTCTAAAGAGGGGCCGAATATGATAAGTAGTCCTAGCCAAAATCCTAAAACCCCTATGTTGATAAAATTAATCAAAAACCCTTTAGCGACAATTCCAAGGTAGTCTTTGCGCTTCAGCTTTTGGACTTCAAAATCGGCATTGGTATAGGTGGCATTTTTAGCTTTTATGTAAGCGATAAGACCGTAAATAGTTAATACACCTCCTCCAAATATAAACAGGCCAGGGTCATCTTTTATGCTGCGAAGTAATTGATTTGTGCTAAAATAAGCGATAAATATAAAAACAATATCTGCAAGTATAACACCTATATCAAAGGTGAAAGCGGCTTTAAAGCCCCTTATGGCTGCAGTCTCTAAAAGAATAAAAAAAGCAGGACCAACCATGAAGGCTAAAAAAACCCCCAAAGGGATTCCTGAAAGTATATCTTGCAACATTTAGTTAGATCTATAAAGTTATTTCAAAGTTAGTAAATTGCTGCTAACTTGGTTTTTTTATATCCTTTAGATTCAGTTGTAATGTGACGTTTCCATCCCACTCATTCTCTTCTATAGTATATACAATATCAAACTTTTCATCTTCTTTCATCAGATCTTTTTTATCTCCCAGTCCAAACCCTATCGCTGTAAACACAGTTTCGCTTTGCGTTAAATTGGTTTTTAGATGTAGGCCGTCTTCTCCCAAGGTCTTTACAAAACCTGTTGTTGATACATTTCTAGACACAAAAGTGGGTTTCATATTTCTTGGTCCAAAAGGGGCAAACTGCTTGAGGATTCTTATAAGTTTAGGAGTAATATCTTTAAAAGTGATTTCAGAATCATATAAAATTTCTGGAATTAGAAGCTGAGGATCTATAGTTGATTTAACGACATCTTCAAATTTTCTTTTAAAATTTTCAAAATGTTTCTCTTCCAAAGTTAAACCAGCAGCATACTTATGTCCACCAAACTGCTCAATAAACTCAGATGAGCTTTCTAAAGCATCATAAACATCGAAACCTTTTACAGATCTAGCGGAGGCCGCTAACTTTTCTCCACTTTTTGTGAATACTAATGTAGGCCTGTAATAAGTTTCAGTGAGCCTTGAAGCGACGATACCAATCACTCCTTTGTGCCAATGAGGTTGATAAACGACTGTGGTACTTCTTCCTTCTTCCTTTTGCTCCTTAATCATATCGAGAGCCTCTTTGGTAATCGACTTGTCTGTCTCTTTGCGGTTAGAGTTGTATAACTCAATGTCTTTAGCCAAGACTTTCACTTTTTCGTAATCGGTTTCACACAGGAGTTCTGTAGCTAAAAGACCGTGCTTCATCCTTCCTGCAGCATTTATGCGAGGACCAATCATAAAAACAACATCGGTAATAGTCAGTTCTCTTTTCTTTGTGTTTTCTAAAATAGCTTTAAAAGCAGGGCGTTTTCTTGAGTTAATGAGTTTTAGTCCAAAATGAGCGAGGACTCTGTTCTCTCCAGTTATGGGGACAATATCAGAACCTATTGCCGTAGCCACAAGATCCAAATAAGTATAGATTTCTTGTTGTGGTCTATCGAGCTTCGTTTGTAGAGCCTGGACGAGTTTAAAGCCTACTCCGCAACCGCATAATTCATCGAAAGGATAGTGACAATCAGTTTGTTTTGGATCCAATACAGCTATAGCATCTGGAATACTTACTCCTGGTCTATGGTGGTCACAGATAATGAAATTTACGCCTATCGATTTCGCATAATCAATTTTATCAATAGCTTTTATACCGCAGTCTAAGGCAATGATTAGGTCTATTCCTTGTGCTTTGGCACAATCGATTCCTTGATATGAAATACCATAACCCTCATCGTATCTATCTGGTATATAGCTAACGACATCAAACCCTAACTTTTTGAGATAAGTAGTCATTAAAGCCACGCTAGTAGTCCCATCCACATCGTAGTCACCAAATACCATAACAGGTTTATTGCTTTCTAAGGTTTCTAAAATATGTGAAGTTGCTTTTTCCATGCCTTTCATTAGAAAGGGATCGTGGAGATCGTCCAAACTAGGTCTAAAAAAGGTTTTGGCTTTTTCAAAAGTTTCGACGCCTCTTTTAATGAGAAGTTCTGCTATGGGCAGACTTACACCAATAGCTTTCTGAAGGTGTTCAGCTTTTTGAATATCAGCTTCTTGAGTTACAGTCCAACGCATGATAGATTTCGATTAAACAAGTTTTTCTTTAAATGGGATTTCTGGATCTAAGATCTCCAAAATTAAAGATTTTAATTGAATTTTAAAATCTGGAAGAAGTGCTTTCAAGTTTAAATTTGTTTTGGTTTGAGAACACGTCATAAATCCGGATTTTAAATTCCTTAACGAAATGATTCCTGCCATTCCATTTTCTCCCAAGTCTTCTTCTTTCAGTAAAGAATAAAACAAGACTTGAAAGGCTTTAGAATATTTATAGTCCTCTATAAAATCAGTCCAATTTTCAGCAATTTTCAGATCATTACTCACAACTCTCCCCGTTTTATAATCGATAATTCTCAGTTGGTTGTTGCACAAATCTATTCTATCTACCGTTCCTTTCAATTTAATCGAAAAATCGATATCGTCAATAGTAATTGATTTTTCAGCTATATTCTCTAGTTCTAAAATTACTACTTGATTTGACTTTACAACCTCTTTTTCTTGAACTAAAAAACGCTTGATTTGTTGTTTAGCAATTTTAAAATCAATTAGATTTTTGCCATTTTGGAGAGCTTCTTTAGGAAACTTCTTTTCAAATAAAGTCTTGATAACGTTAGGGTATTCTTTAAGCATCCAGTCAATATCACTAGAGTCGAGGAGCTTACCCTTATAATTGCTATATAAAAAATCCAGACAATCATGAATAACAGTTCCATGTGCCCTGAAAGAAATATCTTCTTCGATATGGTCTACTTCTTTAATGTCCAAAACATACCTGCGATAAAAGTCAATGGGATTCCTGATGTAAGCCGCAAGCGCAGATGGAGAAATGCCATATTGAAAAAGTGACTCCAATTTTTCTATCATTGGAGGCGTTTTACGAACCTCTTTCAGAATGGTTTTCCTTTGCTGTGTGTTGGAAACTGCAGTGTGGTTCTTCACCGAATGTTGAGGGGCTTTAAAAATCTCCAATTGGGTCAGAAACCGACTTTTTTCCGCTTTTTCAATTCCTGAAGTTGCATTATTATAAATAAAGTGACAGTGACTAGAGCGTTGTATAAGCCTAAAAAAGTGGTAAGCATAAATAGCATCTTTTTCTTTGTAAGTAGGGAGGTTGTAAGCCTTTTTCAGATCAAATGGAATAAAGCTATTTTGAGATTTTCCAGAAGGTAAAACACCTTCATTTAAAGAGGTAATAATAACGTTTTTGAAATCTAATACTCGACTTTCCAGCATTCCCATTATTTGCAGCCCCTCGTATGGCGACCCTTCAAAATCTAGGGTTTCAGAAGACAATATGTCCATATAAATGAGGTGAAATACCTTGAAGTCTTTGACTAACTCTGAAGACTCCATCAAATTCTTTAATTTTGTAAAAAGTTTTTTAAACCCAAATAGATATTCCAGTTGAAGGACATCAGAGGAAAAATTTGGTTTCAAAATCTCAATGATTTTTAGGCAATTTGTAAGAAATTCATCAACAGAGCAATCTTTTATGAAAATACTAAGTTTGAAAATCAGTATCAAATCAGAATCAAAAGACCAGCAAGATTTTAAAAAGTCCTCTTTAGATTGAAAAATAATGTTGTTTTTATGTATTCGGGTCTCAATAGATCGGAGCTCTTTTTGATATGATTTTCTAAGGACAGGATGTCCACTTAGCTCCAACAGCGTTTTAAAATATAATCGATCTTCGTTTTGGGACCTTATTTTGAATAAGACTTCAAAAAAGGATACCATATTGGTCTGGTGTAATGGCAATCCCATGGTGACGTTCACTTTTTTTATATTGTCTGGGAGTGAATTGAGGATAGGTTGTAATAATGTTTCATCTCCTAAAATCAAAGCGGTTTCATTAAGCTCACCTTCACTCATTTTGGATAGAAGGTCACCTACAAGTTTTGCTTGTCCTATTTTTTTAGGAACTCCATAGACATTTATTTCTTTTTTATTTAGGTAGGAATTAGTTGAGGGCACCAAGCTTTCACGAGAATAGTAGGGCCACGTTTTTGAATAGTGTCTTAGAAACATGCCAGCAATGTGGTTATCATAAAGATAATTGTCGATATCCCAAAAAACCTTTCCCCTATTTTGGTCAATAATAGTTTGAAAGATGACTTCTTCGCAGGTATTTAGGGCGTTGAAGCCTAGTAAATAAAAGTTCCTTGAAGAGTTTTTGGAATAAGCTTCGATGTTTTTGACAGCTTCAAGATAGGCCATACCTTGGTAGGCCTTATTTTTTGATTTTAAGTTAGCCTTTAATTCATGGTAATACTTAGGTAATCTCTCCCAAAATTCAATATAATTTTCGACCAAATCTGTTTTCACATCGGACTTTGACCAATGTTCAATATCTTTTATAGCTTTAATATTACCAAAAAACTGATTTGCATCTATTTGATAGCGGTCTATTTCATTAAAATCTTGGATGATAGATTGACCCCAATTGTAAACGTGATCTATGGGTTCTTGGTGGTTTGGGTCTGTACAGTCTTTATAGACGTTATAAAATTCAAATAAAGTTTCCAAGTTGTTGATCAGTTGTACTTCAGAAACATCTTCGATGAATTCTTCAATACTTTGAATTGGTGGAACAATAAAGCTTTCGCCTTGATTTCTCTGCAACAATTCTTTTGAAAAGGCTTGCGCAGCCCTTCGGCTGGGTAGGACAAACCGGCAATGATCTAAGTTGACATCCTTTAATTGAGAAACCACGTGAGCTATAAAACTTTCCATAGGTTAAAAATAAAAAAACACCCCATATTGGGGTGTTTTAAAAATTATATTTTGAAATAAATTACTTCTTCAAGTTAATTTCAACTCTTCTGTTTTCTGCTCTACCCGCTTTAGTATCATTACTCTCAACAGGTTTTTGTTCTCCAAAACCTGCAGATGATAATCTAAATTCATCTACACCATTTTTAACAAGGTAAGATTTCACAGAAAGAGCTCTAGCTTCAGAAAGACTTTCGTTGTTTTTAGCACTACCTACACTATCAGTATGTCCTTCCACTGTAAATTTAGCATTAGGAAATTCGTCAAGAATTGATATGATAGCAGCTAAAGCTTTTTCAGAATCTTTAGAAATTGTTGTTTTACCAGTTTCGAAATTGATGGTTTTAGCATACTCATTCAATTCTTTTTGAATTTCTTCAGTAACTTCTGGACAACCATTATTTGCTTCAGTACCAGCCACATCTGGACACATATCATCTTTGTCTAATACACCGTCTCCGTCTGTATCAGGATAAGGACATCCGTTGTTTGCTTTTGGTCCAGCTTCATTTGGACAGTCATCATTTTTATTGGCTATTCCATCGTTATCTGCATCTGGACATCCATTTAAAGCTTCAGTACCCGCTTCGTTTGGACAATCATCATTTGGATCTGCAATACCGTCACTATCAGAATCTGCACAACCGTCAAATTCTTCTAATCCAGCAGTATCAGGACATTTATCGTCCTTATCAGTAATACCATCACCATCAGAATCTGGACAGCCGTTAAATTCAGCTAAACCTGGTACATCTGGGCACATGTCGTTTTTATCGTAAACACCGTCTCCGTCAGAATCCGTTCCACCAAATGCAATAGTTAAACCAGCAGAATGCTGGAAATAATCGAAATTATCATCTTCAAAAGCTGTTTTGAAAGATGATTTTACAGTGAATGCGACATTATCTGTAAACCAAAAATTGATACCTAAATCAGTATCAAACGTGGAGGCTCCATTATCCTCCATCCAATAATATCCAGCACCAACTCCTAAAAAAGGATCAATAACAGATGTGTTTAGAAGGTTTTTAAAATTATATTGAACACCAGCACCTAAATTATAAAAACTTAAGTCATCGGTAGAGATAGTTCCTAACTGATCAATTTGATTAAGGGATCCACTTAGTTTAGCAGAGAATCCATCACCAACATATCTTTGAATCTCGAGGTAAGATACCGATGGTAAGAAATTCCAATTATCGCTAGCATTAAAATATTCACTAAACAGGCTTCCACTTGACATTTCGTCTGGTATAAAGCCATTATCAGCAGCATAAAAATCCACTGCATTAGTTCCGATAACAACAGCCCAGGGGTTATTTTCATCTTGTGCTTGTGTACTAAACACGCCTAAAGAAAGTGCAAGTACCAAAAAAAGTTTGTTCAATTTTTTCATGTTTTTTTTAGTTTTAGTTTATTTTAAAATATAACAATAATTAACAAATGTAAAATTAAAATTTCTAAAAGCATTAACTTTCAATAACTTTTAAATGCTTACCTACTCTTATAAAGGCATCAATAGCTTTATCAAGTTGTTTTTGATCATGTGCAGCAGATAACTGGACACGTATTCTAGCTTTTCCTTTAGGGACAACTGGATAGAAAAATCCAATGACATAGATACCTTCTTCCAGAAGCATAGCAGCCATTTCTTGGGCTAATTTAGCATCATAAAGCATAACAGGAACGATAGCAGATTCTCCATCAATAATGTCAAATCCTGCATTTTTCATATGGGTTTTGAAATAAGATGTGTTTTCTGTGAGTTTTTTTCTTAAAGTGTTGTCATTTTTGAGAATATCAAAAACTTTTATAGAAGCTCCTACTATTGATGGCGCCAAAGAATTTGAAAATAAATAAGGACGGGATCTCTGTCTTAAAAGATCAATAACTTCTTTTTTACCAGTTGTATAACCACCCATAGCACCCCCTAAAGCCTTACCTAAGGTTCCTGTTATAATATCGACACGACCCAAAACCCCTTTTTCTTCTAAGGTTCCAATTCCCTTATCGCCTATAAAACCAGTAGCATGGCATTCGTCGATCATAACCAATGATTCATATTTATCTGCTAAATCACAAATTTTATCTAAAGGAGCAACTAAGCCATCCATAGAAAAGACACCGTCGGTTGCGATTAATATATGTCTAGCCCCCTCATTTTTGGCTTTTTGTAATTGTAGCTCTAGATCTTCCATGTCCCCATTTTGATATCGATATCTAGCAGCCTTACATAACCTCACTCCATCAATAACTGAAGCATGATTGAGCGAATCTGAAATGATTGCATCTTCTTTGGTCAGTAAGGGCTCAAAAACACCTCCGTTTGCATCGAAACAGGCCGCGTAGAGGATGGTGTCTTCAGTTCCATAAAATCCAGCGATTTCATGTTCCAGAGTTTTGTGTATGTCTTGAGTTCCACAAATAAACCTTACACTAGACATCCCAAAACCATGGGTGTCTAATGTGTCTTTTGCAGCTTTAATCACGTCTGGATGAGAAGATAAGCCTAAGTAGTTATTTGAACAAAAATTTAAAACGCTTTTACCAGAATCTAAAGTGATTTCCGCTCCTTGTGGAGAAGTGATAATACGTTCTTTTTTATAAAGCCCATCATCTTTTATATTTTGTATTTCATCTGTAAGTTGATGTTTTAGTTTATTTGAATACATATATTTTCATTTTATTGCAAATTTAAACAAACTTTACTTCAATGGATTCATTTAGATAAACGAGCAGTTTATTCTTAACATTATATTTTAAAGCTATCAAAGATTCAGCATACTTATTGATCTGATTAATATGTTGATTTGATGTTTTTCCAGTTTTATAATCGATCAGAACAGCATTTCCTCCTTTAATGTTCACCCTATCGGGTCTTAAAAGTTGATTTTTAAAAAAAACATCTTTCTCATTCCATATTTCATAGCCGTTGGAGAAGTAATCCTTGAGTTCATTATGTGTGACTATATTATTAAGTAATTTTCTATAAATACCTAGTTTCTCCTCTTCAAAAAATCCATTGGCATAATGCCATTCTAATGATGCATTAATATCGCTTGGAACATGTATTTTGGATAAAAGGGAATGGATTAAATTTCCTTTTTGAAGGGCATCTGTAAGATCTTCATTCCATAGTTTTCCAGCAGTTGTTACAAGATTTAGACTTAGGCTTGGGGAAGGAGAATGAAATTTAAAGCTGATGTTCTCTACTTCAGAAACTTGCCCTTTTTTAGGCAGAGTACTTTTACCCCATTCATATTCAATTAAGACCTTAATGGTTTCACCTTTAGATTCTAGGTAACTCATAAGTAATCCTGAGTAAGTATTAGGTTTTATCTTTCCACTCTTATCTCTATCATCTTCCGAAAGGATAAACAACTCTGACGCAGCTCGGGTCAAAGCCACATAAAGAATATTTATGTTTTCCATTTCTAATCCGTTTACTAAGTTGAGATAGCTGTCTGTATAATCAGGGTTATCTATATCTCTTCCAGGCTTAGTGATAAGAGCAAATGGGATTTGGAATTTTTCTGGTAGTTTTACCCAAAGATGACTTGTCCCCGTATAATCTATCTGTTGTTTAGCATAAGGGAAAATTACAACTGGAAATTGAAGTCCCTTACTTTTATGAATGGTCATGATTTGTACAGCATTTTCACTTTCTGTGCTCACGATGCTTTTACTGTTACCTTGGTTTGACCAATAGTCTAGAAAAGCATTTAGATTTCCATTCTGCTTTTGCGTGAATTCAAAAACTTCATCAAGAAAAAATTGGAGATATGCACTTGCAAATTTTTGAATTTGAAACCTGTGGATAAGATATTCTACAGCATCATAAAAGGGTAGGGTATGGAAGTGTTTGGAGTTAAAGGTGAAGCCGAACCGTTTTAAATTTTCCCAGAAGACATCTTCTCCTTTATGGAGTGTGGTTCTTAAAATAGTAAAATGCTCCTCTTCTGAAAATGATAACCTTGTCAAGATTTTCTCTAGAACCTCTGCTTTAGACAGCTCGTCTTTATCATCATTTAAAACATGTAGAAGAGCTAAAACAAACTGAACTTGATCGTCTGATTTAATCAGTAAAGTTTCAGAAGAAATTATTGGAATATTCTGCTGATTTAAATATTCTGCAATCGCAATACCTTCAGATTTTTGTCGAATTAAAATACAAATGTCACCTAGTGGAAAACCTTGTTCTTTCTTTTGAAGTATTATTTTTAGAATTTCTTCTGGATATACTTCGGCTCTTTCTTCATTGCTTGAGGCTTCTAAAAATCTAAGATTAACATATCCTTCTTCCGTTTTATGCCTCTTTTGTTTTAAGTGTTTTTCGCTAAACAAAATCTTTAGCTTTTCATCATTAAGCTGATGGCCAACAAATTCAAAAAAATCATTATTGAAAGAAACAATAGCCTTACTACTCCTAAAGTTACTGCTTAAGGTTTCCACACTTTGTTTTGTGGAGAATGGGGAATCACCTTGAGAAAGATCTATAAATTGATGAGCATCTCCACCTCGCCAAGCGTAGATGGATTGCTTGGCATCCCCAACAAGGGTTAAGGTGCCAGGTTTTTCGTCATCAAATAAAGCAGAAAGGGCATTTGCTGTTAATGGAATCAAATTATTCCACTGCAGCCTCGAGGTATCTTGAAACTCATCTATAAAAAAATGCTGAAATTTCTCTCCTAAGCGTTCAAAAATAAAAGGGGCGGGTTGCTTCTTTATTTCCTCACTTATTTTTTTGTTAAAATCTGAAATAAGCATGATATTTTGCTCCTTTTTGAGGAGTTCCATTTCCCCCTTAACGGCACCTAGTAAAGATAGTTGAGTGATGTTTCGGTGTACTTTCTCGTATAGTTTCTTATTGGAATAAAGAGATTTAACCGCTTCAAATTTTTCTACTATAATGCTTTTCATAGAAAATACCCTACTTTTTATTTCATCGTTAAGCTTTTTGGTGACATAGGTCTCTTCATCTTCTAGTGTGTTTTGCCATTGTGCAGAAAAAGTAAGCGTAGCGGTATCTTCGGTAAGCTTTTTAAAAAATTTTGGAATATAACCACCTTTGAAATCTTTTGCCTCTAGTCCATTATCCTGCATTCCGTTTAGAAAGGCGTTTCCGATAGAAAGCAGATGTTCATCGATCGACAAAACTTCTTTTTTAAGCTTAGTTTTAAGCTGTTTAAAGTCCTTCAGACTGTAATCTTTTAAAATAGCAATATAGGCTTCGTCTTTTTCACTTAGGAGAAGACTTGAAGCATTGATAATATCTAAAGTTATATTTCCGCTTTTATCATCTTCCACTTTTTCTGCAGCAAAATCAATGAGAACATCGGTTAGCTCTTCCTCTTTCCCTGCCTTTTCAACAACTCGTTCTACAGCCAGTTCCAAAACTTGCTTGGTATCCATTTCTATATCAAAATTCATAGATAGGCCTAAGTCTTTCGCGAAAGTTCTTATAATTCTATGCGTAAAAGCATCAATAGTAGAAACTTCAAAAGCGGCATAATTATTTAGAATTGCCTCAAGGACTCTTTTAGATTTCTTCTGAATTTGCTCTTTGGTTAAGCCCGTGCTTTTATGAACTAATAGGAGCATAGGATCTTTTTTCAAGGAGGTCTTACCTTCAGAAAAACTCACGAGATACTCCAAAATTCTAGATTTCATTTCTCCAACGGCTTTATTGGTAAAAGTGATGGCCAAAATATTTTGAAAGCTACTATTTTTAGGAGAAGAAAGAAGCAAGTTTAGGTAGCGCTCTGCTAATTTGAAGGTTTTACCAGATCCTGCAGAAGCATTATAAATGCTAAAATTCGACGTTGTCAACATCATTTAAATTTTAAGGGAAGGTATTAAATTTGATTTAAAAATCTTAAACCCTTTTTAATATTTCATTGAGAGTTTAATTTTCCTGAGGCTTGATCTGAGATTCTGAATTTAGGGTGTATAATCTGTTTTAAGTAAATAATAACATCAAAAAAAGTAAAAACAAAGTCTTAATACTTACTTTTGATTGTAATATATTAACAAAAAAATAAGATTATGGCTTTTGAATTACCAAAATTAGATTACGCTCATGACGCACTTGAGCCACATATTGACGCAAAAACGATGGAAATTCATCATGGTAAGCACCATGCTGGATACACCCAAAAATTAAATACTGCTTTAGAAGGTTCAGATTTGGGTGGCAAAACTATTGAAAACATACTTATTAATCTAGACCTATCTAATAATGCGGTGAGAAATAATGCAGGAGGTTTTTATAATCACAGTTTATTTTGGAAAGTAATGTCTCCAAAAGGTGGTGGAAAACCATCTGGAGAATTAGCAAAAGCTATCGATGAATCTTTTGGATCTTTCGATTCTTTTAAAGATGCTTTCTCTACAGCTGCTGCAGGACAATTTGGTTCTGGATGGGCTTGGTTAACCGTTCATAACGGTGGTAAGGTAGAGGTTTGCTCTACAGCAAATCAAGACAACCCGTTGATGCCTAACGTAGGCGAAGGGGGAACCCCTATTTTAGGATTGGATGTTTGGGAACACGCTTACTATTTAAATTATCAAAATAGAAGACCGGACTACATTAATGCATTTTTTAATGTCATCAACTGGGAAGAAGTTTCAAAACGCTATTCAGAAAATAAATAAGTCTTACAACTATTTATTAAAAAAGCTGCTTACATCTGTAAGCAGCTTTTTTGTTTTAATAGCCTAGTCTAAATAAGGTTTTAGTTTTTGAAAGACCTCATTAGGAGTGATGTCGTGCATGACCTTCTTATAAGCGGTTACTTTTTTATTCCCATAAACGGAAGTTGGTAACAAAGGATATTTTTTTAAATCGGGCAATAATTGTTGATCTTCAGTTTGTCCATAGGGGGCAAACCCTGTATGAGGATGAGTTGCGCCCCACAAAGTGATAACATCTACTCCAAACATAGCTGCCAAATGTCCATTTCCACTATCCATAGACAGCATAACTTCTAAATTTGAAATGAGCTGTAATTCTTCAGGAAAACTAAACTTCCCCGCGATAGAACAACATTTCTTAAAATCTTTAGCGAGAGATTCCAAGCGTTTTCTTTCTTTTGACCCACCACCGAATAACAAAACTTGCACCCCTTTTTCATTCAATTTTGTAATGACCTGCTTCATGAGCTTTAAAGGGTATTGTTTTGGAGAATGTGCTGCAAACGGCGCAATACCAATCCATTTCTGAGAGGTGTCTAGTTCCTTAGAGGAAGACATAGCTTTAGAAAGAACGAGTCTTTGCTTCTTTATTTGAAAAGTTTTATCCAGAGGCAAATTTAGCTTTTTGAATACCTCTGCATAACGTCTGTGTGTTGATTTCAGTGGCCTAAAAATTTTATTATCTGCGCGTGTTAAAGCTTTTTTCTCTGCTCGACCTTTGTATATCCTGTAGTAGTCATGCCCTTTAATTTTTAAAAAACCACATAAAATGCGAGACCTTAAAACATTGTGCAAATCTGCAATAGAATCAAATTCTAAATGATGAAGGCTTTTCGCTAATACCCAAAGTCCAGAAATCCCTTTATGTTTGGTTTTCACTTCTGCTTTTACCACCTGCACCCTATCTAAATGCTCAAAAATAGAGGCGAAAAATGGTTTTGTAAGAACAGTGATTTTTAATTTTGGATACGTTTCTAGTAGCTGTGTTAAGACTGGCACAGTCATAGCCGCATCTCCCATAGCAGATAAGCGTATAACTAGGATGTGTCTTGGGTGTTTCATGTTAGCGCTTACTTCTCAAGACTGGATTCATTTCATCGTCATTGTACATCTTCATTTGCTTGTAGACCTTCATATACTTATCGCCTACTTTTATGTCCTCCAAAAGTTGATCTATAGAAAGCGACAGATTTTTTCTCTGCTCCAATAAAACATCAAGTTTTGATTTACATGCCATTTGATGTTTTACGGAAGCATCAGTTCTGTTAGCCTCCTCATTCATATGGTAAATCTTTAAGGCCAAAATAGAAAGCCTGTCAATTCCCCAGGCTGGACTTTCAGTATTGATTTTGGCATCGGGTTTAGGTTCTAGATCATCAAATAAATTCAAAAAATAACTGTCCACATATTCTACGGTGTCAGTTCTATCTTGGTTGGAAGCATCTATTTTTCTTTTAAGAATTAAAGCCTTTTCAGGAGAAATATTAGGGTCTCTTATTAAATCTTCATAATGCCATTGGACCGTGTCTATCCAGCATTTTCTATATAGCAAGTGTTCTATAAGAGAGTCTTTTCTGTCGAATGGGTTAGCGAATTCTTGATGGACTTCATCTTTAATGTGATAATTTTCAATAACTTGATTGAATATTCTATTTGCTTTTTCTGAAAACATAAGATGAATTTTTATTAATTCAGGCTAATATACCAAGTGTTTTTAAAACAAGCTTACTTAAACGTTTTAGACTCAATTAAATTATGGCAGAAAAAACTATACCACCAAGTATAAGAGCATAAAAAACTTCTTTGATCCACTTTTTGGTAGAGTTTAGTTGGAAGTAATTCCCTATTAAAATAGATAAAGGAAAAATAAGATAAATAATATCCACAGAAATTGAAGTCTCGTTAAGTAAAAGTACTGCAAGAGAGACAACCAAGAAAACTAATATGAGGCTTATACTTTCGCTTACATGGAGTTTTGAGCGACTGTAAATCTTCGGAAATTGAATAACAATCCATAATAACAACAACAGAGACAAGCTTAATAAAAAACTGTATTTAAAATTGGTGAAGGGGTTTTCTATACTACTAAAACGAGGTAGATAAATGGAGTAGTTTAAGAAGCTATTTTCTACTATTAGAATAAAAGAGGTATACATTACAAAAGCTACAAGAATACCGAACAAAGGTATGATGAAGTGTCTATAATTTTGTGAGGCATACATGATGACTCCGAAATAGATGAAAATTAAAAATAAGAGATGAAAAGGGTCAAAGAGAATTGAAATCATCAATAAAAATCCAGAGTCAAAAATCTTTTGTTTTACATTTTTATTTGTTCTTAAACTTAAAATTTTTCTCATCGATAGGAGTAAAAATAAATAGCTTAAAATAAACTCGGAAGATCTCAACAATTCAGGGAAGGCAATGCTTAAAAAGACAAAGATCGACACTGCATAGGTGTTTGATTTATGGATCTTATTGCGTTTTACCATAAAGTTGAGCAGAAAAATGATGAACAAAAAAACGGCTAATAGACCTATTTTATTAAGGATGAAGCTCGTGCTCACTTCTACAGATTTCGATAGAAAATTTTCAATAAAAAAAGCCACAGTAAACAAGATGCTAATAATAGTAAAAGCAATGGGTTTTGAATGACTAAAAAACCTTGTTAGCATAGTCTAATTTGTTACTTTTGTAAAGTAAATATAATATACCACAGACATGAAGGATTTTTTTGAAAGTATTGCAAGTTTATTTCAAGATGTGTTGTTTTTACCTTACCACGCTCTTAGAGAATTACAGGAAGATTCTTGGTGGGCCGCTAATGGATTGAACTTTTTCTTCATATTCATCGTTTTTGTTGCTTTTCTTTATTGGATGAAACAACTAAAAAATGCTGATGATAATCATAAAGAAGACAAAAGCGTTAAGGCTCATTCATTTTTAGGAAAGGATGCGGAATTAGACTAAGTCTTGTCCAAGATCTCTTCTGAAATATTTTTTATCGAAGTTGATGTTTTCTACATTTTTATAGGCTGTTTGTAAAGCGTCATGAAAATTATCATCAAACGCAGTAACTGCCAATACACGACCACCGTTAGTTATAACTTGGTCGTTTTTGTTTTTGGTACCAGCATGACAAATAAATAGATCGTCTGTATTTTTAATATTTTCTAGACCGGTTATAATTTTCCCTTTCTCATAGGACTCTGGGTACCCTCCGGACACCAACATCACTGTCGAAGCATATTTAGGATCTATTTCTAACTCTATTTCAGAAATAGATCCTTCGCAGGTTTTTGAAAGTAGGTCAAGTAAGTCGTTTTTAATTCTTGGGATGACAACTTCGGTCTCTGGATCACCTAACCTTACATTGTATTCTACAACGAAGGGTTTATCTCCAACTTTCATTAATCCTATAAATAAGAAGCCTATATAGTTTATATTTTCTTTATATAAGCCGTCTATACTAGGTTTTACGACTTCTTCATCCACTTTTTTCATAAAAGCTTCATCAGCAAATGGAACAGGAGAAATGGCACCCATACCTCCCGTGTTTAATCCAGTGTCTCCTTCTCCTATGCGTTTATAATCTTTGGCATTGGGAAGTGTGAGGTAATGTTTACCATCTGTTAATACAAAAACACTCAGTTCTATTCCTTTTAAAAATTCTTCTATGACTACCTTTTCCGAAGCTTTACCAAACTTGTTGTTGGTCAACATGTTTTCAAGTTCCTCTTGAGCCTCTTTAAGGCTATTTAATATAAGGACTCCTTTTCCTCCTGCAAGTCCATCTGCTTTTAGCACATAAGGAGATTGCATGGTTGTTAAAAACACTTTACCAGCTTCCAAGCTGTCTTTGTCAAAACTTTGGTAGGCTGCCGTTGGTACATTATGGGCTTTCATAAACTCCTTTGCGCGTTTTTTACTTCCCTCAAGTAAAGCTCCATATTTAGAAGGGCCAACAATTTTTAAATTGGAAAACTCACTTTTATCGTCAAAATAATCTTTAATCCCTTCAACTAAGGGAGCTTCAGGGCCAACTATTAACATATCGATTTGGTGCTTTTTCACAGCTAGGGCTATCTCCTGAAAATTGAGAATATCCAATTCGAGATTTATAGAACATTGTGCGGTTCCAGCATTACCGGGAGCAACATATAAACTTTTACAAGAAGAGCTTTGTGCTATTTTATAAGCTAAGGTGTGTTCACGGCCACCGCTACCAAGGATTAAAACATTCATGAGTTTATAAACTAAAATTATGTTTCAAAAGTAAATGTTTGTAAATTGCTTGACTAATTAAAAGCATCGAAATTTCTGTGAATAGATTCAAAAAGTTATTAGGTTTAAAAGGCCTTCTCATCCAGAAAGCTAAAAAGGAACAGGAGTCAATTTTAAATAGTTATCTAGACTATATCCATAGTAAACGCATGGAAACTTTCAATTATCATTTGGAGCCTATTAGAACTTAGGTTTATTTTATAAAAAAACATCAAGTCAGTTTTTGGGATCGAATTTATGTGATGATAAATACCGGTTTACAGAAATATTTTTATCAGACCGATTAAGTAAAACCTAAAGAACTACTCATTAAAATAATAAATACGATACAGTGAAGCTTACTTACGGCAATTCTCAGTTTATTATGCATTCCAGTGGAAGCTTGTATTGGCCTTCCAAGAAAGTCCTTCTTATTGCAGATGTTCATTTTGGAAAGATCGACCATTTTCGTAAAAATGGAAGTGCCCTACCAAATGAAGTCAGTCTAGAAAATTTTAAAAAATTAGATCGGGTGATTGACGAATTTCAACCGAAAGGCGTCATTTTTTTAGGAGATTTATTCCATTCTACTCAGAACAGAGATTGGGATAGATTTACTGCTTGGGTAAAGGAGCAAAGCATAAAGATGACATTGATCGTGGGTAACCACGATATTATCCCTTTATACTATTTTGAAGATTTAGGTATTAAGGTTGCCTTGTCTTTAAACATAGACACCTTATTTCTGTCTCATCATCCAGAGAAAAAGCTAGGGTTTTGGAATATATGTGGACATATACATCCTGGTTATAGATTAAGAGGTGAAGGAAAGCAACAGCTAAAATTATCTTGTTTTTATAAAAAAGAATACCAATTGATTTTACCAGCCTTCGGAGCTTTTACAGGTCATTTTTTGATTGAGCCTGAAGAAAATGAAGATGTTTTTGTGCTTGCAGAAAATGAGGTGTTATCGCTTAGATAACATTAGAGCTCACCATGCCATTCTCTATAAAACTGATCTAGATAGCTAACCATATAATTATGCCGCTTTTCAGCAATTGCTTTTGCGGAATTGGTATTCATCTTGTCTTTAAGCAATAATAATTTCTCATAAAAATGATTGATGGTTGGTGAATTAGATTTCTTATAGTCTTTCTTGCTTTGCTGGGGATGAGCAGGAACGCTGGGATCGTAAATGGGATTGTTTTTGAATCCACCAAAATTAAAAGTTCTTGCAATGCCTATTGCTCCAAGAGCATCCAATCGATCTGCATCCTGGACAATTTCAAGTTCCTTAGAATGGAAGTCACTATGCGAATGTCCTCCTTTATAGGAGACATTTTCTATAATCTTTATAACATGCTCTAGATCTTTTTGCTCTATAGGTTGAGTCTCTAAGAATGCCCGAGCCTTTTGCGGTCCTATTTTTTCATCTCCTCCATGAAATTTTGAATCTGCAATGTCATGGAGTAAGCTGGCGACTTCTACAATAAATGAGTTCGCAGTTTCAGATTTTAAAATGTGTTTCGCATTCGTATAAACTCGTAAAATATGAAACCAATCATGACCACCTTCAGCCTCTTTAAGACTGTCTTGAACAAAGTTTTTGGTATTGGAAATAACGAGTACGTCTGACATAAATTGAAATCTAATTTTTTTGGACTTGACCGGATATTTGTTCTTCTAAAAGTTCAATTAACTCTGGAATTTTAAAATTCTTGGCCTCATGAGGTTTTAGGACTTCAAGTTTTAAAAATACGCCAACACCTAAAGGGAACATACCTTGATGCTGAAGTTTCCATGAGTTGTTTACACAAACTGGAACGACTATAGCTTCTGGACAAGCCTCTAATAAAGCGATAAGACCTTTGCTTGCAAATTTTTTGATTTGCCCTGTTTTGCTTCGGGTACCTTCAGGAAAGATGACAGCAGATCGCTTGGTTTCTGATATATATTTTCCTAGTTTTTTGATTTCTCCTAAAGCTTGCGCAGCATTTTTTCTATCTATTAGGACAGAACCTCCATGTCTTAAATTATAAGAAATTGAGGGAACACCTTTAGCCAATTCTTTTTTACTGATGAACTTGGGATGTAGTTTTCTCATGTACCAAATAAGTGGAGGAAGATCAAACATGCTTTGGTGATTACAAACAATAATATGTGGGCGGTCTGTTTCAAATGTAAAGCTATTATTATACTGAAAGCGCGTCCCCACAATATTTAAACAACGCAAAAGGAAAAAGTTTAAAATATCTACACTTTTTTTATGGGCTTGATAACCAAAGGCATTAAACGCAATCCATTGGTAAGCGTGAAAAACTAAAAGTGTAAAACCGAAAAATAAATAGAATATAATTGAAAGACTATATGAGAAGACTTTTTTCATCAATTGAATGCTGTAATGAATAAATCTTAAAATTACGATTTACCTATAAATATCTGGCTAAACTAAATTTAAAATTCAGCTATAAAAAAAAGCCACTTTCAATGAAAATGGCTTTTTAAAAATTTGATTGTTTTTAACAATGCTTATTGTAGGCATCCATAAGATTATCTGCAATCAATTCTGCAGGTCTACCTTCGATATGATGTCTTTCTAGCATGTGAACGAGCTCTCCGTTTTTGAAAAGTGCCATAGAGGGGGAACTTGGAGGGAACGGTACCATTTTAGATCTTGCTTCATCTGTCGCTTCTTTATCTACGCCTGCGAAAACAGTAACGAGATGATCTGGAAATTTAGAATTTTTTAAAGATTTTATAGCTCCAGGTCTAGCATTTGCCGCTGCACATCCGCAAACTGAATTGACCACAACCAAGGTTGTTCCTTCTTTGGCTATAGCTACATCAACATCAGCTTTGCTTCTTAATTCATTAAAACCTACAGCGGTAAGTTCTTGCTGCATTGGTCTTACTAATTCTGGTGGATACATATGCTTAATTTTAATTTATATTCATTTTAAATACAAATGTATAAAAAAAGTCTTCTATCTCTATTGGTCTTAACATAATGATTTCAATTCTATTAGTGACCGTTTAATCTATCTTAAAAACACTAACTTTTTAGAGATAAATTCAATGATGATTTTATATTTGTATTCTAAATTCTATAGTTTGAAGTGGATAGGTGCCATTCTTGGCTTTTTTTACATGCGTTTTGGAGGTGCTATCTTGGGCTTCATCATCGGTTCTATTTTAGATAGAATTTTTTCGAGCTCTTCAAAAGGCGGAAGCGGAGGCTTTGGAAAAATATTTCAAGAACAAAAGGGAGAAGTCTCCTCTGGTGATTTTGAACTTAATCTACTCTCTTTGGCTTCTTTAGTCATAAAAGCAGATGGCAAAGTTACTCAAAAGGAAATGGATTATGTAAGGTTGTATTTTGTTCAAGCTTATGGAAAGGAAAGAGCCAATGCAACGTTTAGAACCTTTAATGATGTCATTAAAGACAGGGAGATTTCCGTCCCTAGAATTTGTGAATACCTTAGACCAAGAGTTCGTTATGAGGTTAGGCTTCAAATTCTTCATTTTCTTTTTAATATCTCCAATGCAGATGGACATGTCTCTGAGTCCGAACTACAAGTACTGCTTTCTATTTCTCAAAATCTTCGGGTAGCTAATTCAGATTTTGAAAGCATAAAAGCCATGTTCTTCAAATCTGCGGACAATGCTTATAAAATATTAGAAATTGAGAAATCCGCTTCAGATTCTGAGCTAAAGAAAGCTTACAGAACTATGGCCAAGAAATACCATCCAGATAAGTTACAACACATGGACCAGGCCTATCAAAAGGGTGCTCAAGAAAAATTCAATAAGGTTCAAGAAGCCTACGAACAAATTCAGAAAGAAAGAGGCTTATAGTTTTAAAAGAGTTGTTGTAAAATTTCAAGAGATTTAGGCTTTCTAAACCCTTGCAACTGTAATTCATAATAGAGCATCATAAAGTCCAGAAAACTCTTTCTTCTCTCTTGGTTTAGTTTTAAATTTTCAGTTTCTCCATAGTTTTCGAGTTTTATCAATTCTTTTAATAAAACTGAATTTGTATTATTGAAAGAGTACTTATTATATTCTTTAAGCTGAAAACACCATTTAACATATCGAAATAGGGAAAGGCTTCACTGCTTTGATCTGGAGAAAATCCTAAAAAACTAGTTAGTTTCACTATAAAATGTAGGTGAAAATTTTTAATAGAATCTACTTGATCTAGATAGATAAGACTCTCCTTTAGAAACTTGAACAAGCTTTCATTTTTTTCCTCTTCCTGGATACTGCTTTTTAAAACTTCAGCCAGAAACATCACAATGGTAGATTTGAAAATATCAGTATGTAAAGTTTGTAAAGGATAATCTACTCTTACTTCTTTTAAATATTGTAAATTTTTGTTTTCTTTATAGGTAGCTTCAATTTCTAAGAGAGTCAATGGCTGAAATAAAGAGACTCTCATCCTTCCTTTTTTCGATTTCCGAATCCCTTTCAGCATAAAGGAAACTACTCCCTTTTCAAGCGTAAAACATTTTACAATTAAATCTGCCTCCCCAAATTTTACATTTGAAATAACAATGGCTTTTGTTTTAAGTTGCATTTTTAGGCTATCGTATAATCATTATTTTCCCAACCTTCGTTTCAATTTGATCTTCACCTGTCACTACAATAAAGTAAACGCCTGATGCGACTTTATGCTTTCCAAAAGCTCTAGTATCCCATTGAAGAGATCCACCATCAACAAACTCTTCAAACACTAGATTACCACTAACATCTGTAATTTTAACATTAGCTCCATTAGTAAGTCCGTCTATAGTGACAAGTCCAGTGTAGTTGGGTCTCACAGGGTTAGGATATGCTCTTAAGTTTTCTAGAGTTTTATTTCCTGAGGTAACTCGGCTAGAATAAGATAATAACCCACTCGGAGTACCAAAGAAAACTTCACCTGTAGCTTGATTAATCTCTACCGTTCTAACGCTATTGGTAGGAAGTGGAGAATTTTCAACATTAAAGATATTTAAAATGTCCTGACCGTTTGCAGAAACTTGAAATACTCCTGAATCTGCCGTAGAAATCCATTTGTTGTTAGCGCCATCTGTAGTAATATCTGTAATAAACTGCTCAAAAAGTAACTCTTGTGGTAGGCCATCTACATCTTCTATGATAATTGGGGAGACGCTTACATTTTGACTTTCGTTAAAAATAGCAGTTGGATTCGACATCACCCTTAGGCCTGCTTGAGTGCCAATCCATAAACGAGAATTTTCGTCTATTTCTAAAGCTGTAATATTAGGATTAGCATTGAAGGTGTCAGGAAATTCCACGCCTTGTATATTACTAGAAATTAAAGCCGAGGTTCCTGTACTTGCACTGTAAGCGACTACTCCATCTCCAAGGGTTCCTATAAAAATATTGTTATTGTTATCGATGACCATTTTTGAAGATGAGGTTTCTGTTGGATTTAAGTAACCGTTCGACATGTCGATATTTTCAAATTCCCCATTAGCATTTAAGCGTTTGAGCTGGTTTTCTGCAATTGAATTGGTAAAGTATAAACGACCTTGGGTGTCAAAAACACTAGCACCTATCCTATTGTCGTTGAGGTTGCCAGGAACTCCTTCAATACTACTGTTGGAAGAATCATATTGTTGGATAAGTTCATTATTTTCAATCTCTAAAAGCCCATCGAAGAAGCTGCCTACAAACACACGATTGGGATTCGACGGGTCTATAGTGACATTAGAAAGCTCTCTTGCATTATTTAAATTCTCCACATCAATATTTATCCATTCTCCTTCTGTAAGGTGGCTAAGGCCTCTAGAATTTAAAGGGAAAGGGTTTAAAAACTGATCAAATTCCCCAAATGTGATCCAAAGGTCGCTAGACGATGCTTCCAGACTGAAAATCCTATTTAATAAAGGTCCAGCTGGACTCAATTCTGAAAATGTAGTTGTAGTAGAGTTCTGAAGATTGAGAAGACCTAGACTCCTATGCCCCAAAAAATATTGTCCATTACTTGATACCGATGTGTTTATGGAAAACTCTGTATTTTGAAGTTGGTCTATAAAAGCTTCCATATTAAGTTCAGAATTAAAAGCCGATACTTGATTGGCAGCGGTGATAACAAGTTGGTCTCCACTTACGTTAAAGCCAGTAACGTTCGAACCTACAGCTTCAAAAATTGAAGCAGTTCCATTTTCTAATGTGGAAATTGTGTTGTTATTTCTCAATCCAAAAATAGTATTAGAAAAATTTAAAATACCTTTCCAATTCCCTGTATATTCAGTTTGCCAAGCCTCAAAATCTATTAAATTGGGATTTGTAATATCTGCAGATTTAATGCCTTCTAGACTTGTGGCTGCATAAATTTTCTCCCCTAAAATGGTAATCTGATTGATTTGAATTTGGCTTCCATTTTCTCCTATAAAAAAAGAGTCTCCAAACTCTAGATTTTGAAGACTGTATTCAGCAATCCCAAAATCGGTAGACATATATAACTTGCCTTCAAATTCAAAAAAATTGTTGATGCGTTTATTGTTTGGCGATATAGAAATTTTATCTCTAATATCAACCACCGAAAATATATTTTGGTTGTTATCCATTACAATTTGAATAAGACCATCCTCATAACCTATACAGGTTAAGCCATAGTTTTTTGAATGGTATATTTTAGAGATTTTATTACCTGATAAGCCTTCTATTGAGGTGACTGTTTGGATGCTTTGAGTAGGGATGTCGTAAATGAAATAGGCGTTCTCTGCAGCAGCATAAACCTTGTTATCGCTTTCATCTAGATCTGTAATATTGTAATAAGAAAAGTAACCTTTCCACCGATCGGAAAAGTCTTGGCTTAAAACAATGGAGGGGAAAATAAGAAAGATTAAAACAAAATTCTTCATTGATATAAAATCTAGGGCTTTAAAACTTATAAAAAGGTGAATTTATTGTAAAAAAATCAGTTCTTAATAAAAAAGCCAGTTGAAGTTATCTCGAACTGGCTTAATAGTATAAAAATTTTTAGATTATACGGCTCCTTGTGCAATCATAGCATCAGCTATTTTCACAAAACCAGCGATATTTGCACCTTTTACATAGTTGATTTGTGCATCGTCGCTTTCGCCATATTTTACGCAAGCCTCATGAATATCACTCATGATTTGCTTGAGCTTAGCATCTACTTCTTCCGCACTCCAATTGTAACGCATTGAGTTTTGAGACATTTCTAAACCAGAAACTGAAACACCCCCAGCGTTGGATGCTTTACCTGGAGCAAAAATGACGCCTTCCTTATGGAAATGCTCTACAGCTTCGGGCGTACATGGCATATTCGCACCTTCAGTTACTGCTTTTATTTTTTTGTTAACAAGCTTGAAAGCGTCGTCTTCATTCAATTCATTTTGGGTTGCACATGGTAAGGCGACATCAATTTGAGCAGCGACATCCCATGGTTTTTTACCTTCAAAAAATTGAACATGATCAAACTCATCAGCCATTTCATCAATACGACCACGTCTCTCATTTTTGAGATCTTGGAGGTAATCAAATTCCTTGGAGTGGAAACCATTTTCGCTATAAACATAGCCAGTTGAATCTGATAATGTTACAACAATAGCACCTAATTGAATGGCCTTTTGAAAAGCATACTGAGCTACATTACCTGAACCAGAAATAGCTATTTTTTTACCTTTTAAATCATCATTTTTACGATTGAGCATTTCTTGGGTAAAGTAAACAACACCATAGCCAGTGGCTTCTGGACGTATAAGAGATCCCCCAAAAGAGGGGCCTTTACCAGTTAAAATGCCAGTAAATTCATTTTGAATGCGTTTGTACTGGCCAAAAAGATAACCAATTTCTCTGCCACCAACACCCATATCTCCTGCAGGCACATCTGTATTGTTACCGATATGTCTGTACAATTCTGTCATAAAGCTTTGGCAGAAACGCATAACTTCATTGTCTGATTTTCCTTTAGGGTCAAAATCAGATCCACCTTTACCGCCTCCCATAGGTAGTGTAGTAAGGCTGTTTTTAAAGACTTGTTCAAAAGCTAGAAACTTTAAAATACTTAAATTTACAGAAGGGTGAAATCTAAGTCCTCCTTTGTAAGGTCCTATAGCAGAGTTCATTTGGACTCTGAAGCCTCTATTAACTTGAATGTCTCCTTGGTCATCTATCCAAGTTACTCTAAACATGATTACCCGTTCTGGCTCGACCATTCGCTCTAGAAGCTTATGGTTTTTATATTTAGGATTATCTTCCATAAAAGGAATAATAGTTTCTGCAACTTCGTGGACTGCTTGTAAAAATTCAGGTTGGTTTGAATTTCTTTGAGATACAGTATTTAAAAATTCTTTGAGTTCTTTATTCATTTTGTTATTCTTATTATAAAGATGATTTTTTAATAGTTCCGCAAAGATATAATTTCGATTTTAGAGATAACATAAAAATTGATTAATATTTGTTTGATTTCTAAGAGCTTACAACTCTTATTTTAAACTTTTTTATCATTTTAGTCTTGTTTTTTCATTACTGTTTGTAACAGATCTTTATAAATCAAAATCAAACGTTATCCTATCACGGTCTTTCCAGTGTTTCCAATCTCAGGAACCTCGGAATTTCATACTCAAGTCTATCATGAAGTTGTCATCATGGTTGGCTTGGTTTCTTTCAGGGCTCACTATAGTTTAATGCTAAATTAAACCTATAAGGTCTCAATAAATCGTTTCTTTTTACTCACAGTTTTATCAAAAATAATTACCGTAACTAATGCTATGCTAATCATTTTAACCTCAATCCATCAAAAAACCTGTGCTGAGTTACGTCGTTACACAATTCAATAGTCTTCATTCTTTGTATCCCTATTAAGTGAAATGTTTTTCCTAAATTTTCATATTAGCATTGAACAATCTACAAGTTCTACTAGATAAGTCATTGGTAGAAATGATTTCATCACTAGGTTTTTAAAGTTTTTATAATAGCTGCTATAGCTGAAAGTCCCTGAGCAAAAGACTAACTTTTGCTTAGCGTTCTTATTAGAGTAAATATATTTTTCTAAGGCAGAATGGATTGGATTCCCATTTCTAGAATATTCGAAACTCTCTTGGCTTCAAGGTGTCTTTTGACTATTAGTAAACGTCTGATAAATTGGAGTTATAACAGATACATAAGTTGGATCGGCACTCTGTTGATTTCCAAGTGTAGGTTTGGTATTAAATTTTATATGAAATAGTTTACGATAAACGTAAAGGCCGCTGTCTTTAATTGCTACTGCGGATTTTAGTTTATCCTATTCTTAACAAACACCAGTGATTTAGGTTTTAAAATCTTTATTTTGCAATTACTTTAAAGACATAAAATGAAAGATAAGTTCTATAATTATATACAAAACCTTCAGGATACAATCACTTCTAAGCTAGAGTCTGTGGATAACACTGCAAGATTTTCCGAAGACATCTGGGAACGGAAAGAAGGAGGAGGAGGACGAACACGTGTGATTGAAAATGGATCTGTTTTTGAAAAAGGAGGGGTGAATATTTCTGCAGTTCACGGAGATTTGCCAGAAGCTATGCAAAATTACTTTAATGTTCAGGATTGTGATTTTTTTGCCTGTGGAATTAGTATAGTTCTGCATCCAAAAAACCCAATGGTACCCACTGTCCATGCCAACTTTAGATATTTTGAGATGTATAATAAGCACGGAAAAGTTGTGGATCAGTGGTTTGGAGGAGGGCAAGATTTGACACCTTACTATCTTTTTGATGAGGATGTCATACATTTTCATAGAGTTTTAAAATCGGCCTGCGATCCTTTTGGTGCAGATCTTTATTCAGATTATAAAGACAATTGTGATCGGTACTTTTGGAATGCTCATAGAAATGAAGCTCGAGGTGTAGGAGGCTTGTTTTTTGATTATTTAAAACCAACATCAAAGCGAAGCCTAGAGGAGATATATAATTTTATCACGGCGTGTGGTGATCGCTTTTTGGAGGCATATGTTCCACTAGTTGAAGCAAGAAAAACACTAAATTACACAAAAGAGCAAAGAAATTGGCAAGAGATAAGGAGAGGCCGTTATGTAGAGTTTAATCTTGTGCACGATAAAGGCACTTTGTTTGGTCTTAAAACAAATGGTAGAATCGAAAGTATTTTGATGAGTCTTCCACCACATGTCCAGTGGCAATACAATCACCACCCAGCATCTGGTTCTGAAGAGGAAATATTACTTAAAGTTTTACAGAGTCCAAAAAGTTGGATATAAAAAAAGGCTGCTTTTTTAAAAGCGGCCTTTTTTGATTTAAATTAGTATTCATCTTCATCGACAACATCCTCAAGGACAAAATCTTCCATAAATTTTGTGGTATAATTTCCTTCAATGTAATCCGGATGATTCATTAATTGAGCATGAAAAGGGATAGTCGTTTTCACACCTTCTACCACAAATTCACTTAATGCACGCCTCATTTTACTAATAGCTTCTGGTCTGGTTTGAGCAGTTGCTATGAGTTTTGCAATCATAGAATCGTAGTTTGGTGGTATAACATATCCGCTATATACATGGGTATCTACTCTTATACCATGACCGCCAGGTAAATGTAGAGTTTCAATTTTCCCAGGGGAAGGTCTGAAATCGTTAAAGGGATCTTCCGCATTTATTCTACACTCTATAGAATGTAATTTGGGGTAATAATTTTTACCTGAAATAGAAACTCCAGAAGCAACTAGAATTTGCTCTCTTACCAAGTCATGATCTACCACTTCATCTGTAATAGGGTGCTCTACTTGAATACGCGTATTCATTTCCATAAAATAGAAATTTCTATGCTTATCCACCAAGAACTCTATAGTTCCAGCACCTTCATACTTGATATATTCAGCAGCTTTTACAGCAGCATTACCCATTTTTTCACGGAGCTCATCTGTCATAAATGGAGAAGGGACTTCCTCCGTTAATTTTTGATGCCTTCTCTGTATAGAGCAATCACGTTCAGACAAATGGCAAGCTTTTCCTGTTTGGTCACCAACTATTTGTATCTCGATATGGCGTGGCTCTTCAATAAGCTTTTCCATATACATATCGTCATTTCCGAATCCTGCTTTTGCTTCTTGCCTTGCAGACTCCCAAGCACCTTCAAGCTTATCTTCAGTCTTTACAGCACGCATACCTTTCCCTCCGCCACCAGCTGTAGCTTTTAGCATAACTGGGTAGCCAATTTTTTTTGCAGTCTTTTTGCAGTCTTCGAAATTTTTAAGAATGCCTTCAGATCCAGGAACACAAGGGACACCAGCAGCTTTCATGGTAGCTTTAGCGCTAGCCTTATCTCCCATTTTATCGATCATATCTGGCGTAGCACCGATAAACTTTATATCGTGCTCTTCGCAAATTCTTGAAAAGGCAGCATTTTCAGACAGAAATCCATAACCTGGATGGATAGCATCTGCATTGGTAATTTCTGCCGCTGAAATGATGTTTGGGATTTTTAGATAAGACTCGCTACTTTGTGGTGGGCCTATACACACAGCCTCATCTGCAAATCTTACATGAAGACTTTCTTTGTCTGCAGTGGAATAAACTGCCACTGTCTTAATACCCATTTCTTTACAAGTACGGATGATACGTAAAGCGATTTCACCACGATTGGCTATGAGAATTTTTTTGAACATGAACGTTTGTTTTAGTTAAAGATAAAATCCAAAGCGTAAAATATTTACGATGGATCTACTAAGAAAAGAGGCTGATCGAACTCTACAGGAGAAGAGTCATCAACAAGCACTTTTACAATCTTACCAGACACTTCGCTTTCAATTTCATTGAAAAGTTTCATAGCTTCTATTGTACATAGAACATCTCCTTCTTTTATTTCACTGCCTACTTCTACAAATACTTTTTTGTCGACAGAGGGCTTTCTGTAAAATGTTCCTATGATTGGTGATTTGATGGTTATGTATTTATCATCATCATTGGCTTTTGCAGGTGCTGTTTCTTCAGCAGAAGGCGCAGTAGACTGTGGGTTGTAAGCAGGGGCTTGCGGTTGCATTTGTTGCTGAGGCATACCCATCGGCATCTGTTGGATATAAGTTTTTCCATCATCCTCGCTTCCGGTTTTGATGGTGATTTTAATATCGTCCATTTCGAGTTTGACTTCACTTGCTCCAGACTTTGCAACAAATTTAATTAAGTTTTGAATTTCCTTTAAATCCATAGTTCTAAGTTTTTTAGGGTTACGAATTATATGCCCACTTCAGATAGATAGAGCCCCATGAAAAGCCTCCACCAAATGCAGCAAATATAATATTATCTCCCTTTTTAAGTTGTTTTTCGTAATCGCTTAATAATAATGGTAATGTTGCGGAAGTAGTGTTTCCGTAACGTTGTATATTCATCAGTACTTTTTGAGAATCTAAATCCATTCGTTTGTATATAGCATCAATAATCCTTTTATTAGCTTGATGTGGTACTAGCCAATCTACATCTTCTGCATTAAGATTATTCTTCAACATAATTTCTTTACTTACATCAGCCATTTTCGATACTGCAAACTTAAACACAGTTTTACCATCTTGAAACACAAAATGTTGTTTATTTTTAACGGTATCTTCAGATGAAGGGAGTAGAGAGCCTCCAGCGTCTATTTTTAAAAATGGACGACCATCACCATCAGTTTTTAATATCTCATCTTGAAGGCCTAAACCTTCTTCATTGGCAGAAAACAAAACAGCACCACCACCATCTCCGAAGATGATAGACGTGCTCCTGTCTGTATAATCTATGATGGAAGACATCTTATCTGCGCCTACTAGAAGAATGTGTTTATATTTTTTTGATTCAATATAGGCAGAAGCTACTGACATACCATACAGAAAACCTGAACAAGCCGATTGCAAGTCGAAGGAAAATGCATTAACGGCGCCTATTTCAGTCGCCAAAAACGCAGCTGAAGAGGCTATTTGCATATCTGGTGTAGCAGTCGCAAAAATAACGAGATCTATTTCTTCAGGTCGAGTTGTTGCCTTACTTAACAAATCTTCACAAGCCTTTATACCTAAAAAAGAGGACCCTTGATGGGGTGGTTTCAATATTCGCCTTTCCTTAATGCCAGTTCTGGAAGTAATCCAGTCATCGTTTGTCTCTATTATACTCTCCAATATCTTATTGGTAAGAACATAGTCTGGAACATATCCGCCTACGGCAGTGATGGCAGCTTTTACATCACCCATAAATATAAATTTCTTTTTTATTATGAAATAATTGAATCAAAATGGCAAGTATAATTATGCAAATTAAGTTGTTTTTTGGTTGCCGACAAAAATTCCTTCAAAACATTTAATTAACAATTTATGAAGGACAATTTTGAAAGGCTACTAAAAGTAAAAATAGATTTTTTATATAAATTTCAAGCCTTCCATCGTGATGAAAGGCCTGAAATAGAATATTCTAATTTAGAGATCAAATTTTATACCTTGAGCTAAAGGCAGATCTTTTGTGTAGTTGATGGTATTGGTTTGCCTTCTCATATAAACTTTCCAAGCATCAGAGCCAGATTCTCTTCCGCCCCCTGTTTCTTTCTCTCCTCCAAAAGCGCCTCCAATTTCTGCTCCAGAGGTGCCAATATTTACGTTTGCGATACCACAATCAGAGCCTTCAACAGATAAGAACAGTTCAGCTTCTCGGAGACTATTCGTCATAATTGCAGAAGATAATCCTTGCACAACTCCGTTCTGAAGTTCTAATGCCTTATCAACTTCTCCAGAGTATTTCATGATATAAAGCACAGGAGCAAAAGTTTCATGTTGAACAATATCAAAATGATTTTCAGCTTCCGCGATAGCGGGTTTTACATAACAACCACTTTCGTAACCTTCACCTTCCAAAACGCCACCTTCTACCAGTATTTTTCCTCCTTCTCTTTTGACTTCTTCTAAGGCATGAAGATAATTTTTGACGGCATCCTTGTCTATTAAAGGTCCAACATGATTATTTTCATCCAAAGGATTACCAATTCGGATTTGCTTATAAGCATCAACAATGGCATTTTTTACCTTATCATAAATCGATTCGTGAATGATGATGCGTCGAGTTGAGGTACATCTTTGTCCGCAAGTTCCTACAGCTCCAAAAACAGCACCAATCACAGTATTCTTAATATCCGCATCTGGAGTAACAATAATAGCATTATTTCCTCCAAGCTCTAGCAAAGACTTCCCTAAGCGTTTAGCGACTTCTTGTGCAACAATTTTACCCATTCTAATGGATCCCGTAGCAGAAACAAGTGAGGTGCGTTTGTCTTGGGTCATATATTCCCCGACTGTATGATCTCCTGTAATTAGTGAAGAAATACCCTCTGGGACTCCATTAGCTTCAAATACTCTTGCTGCTATTTTTTGACAAGCTACAGAAGTTAAAGGTGTTTTTTCTGACCCTTTCCAAATACAGGCATCCCCGCAAACCCAAGCTAAAGCGGTGTTCCAAGACCAAACAGCTACAGGAAAGTTGAAGGCTGAAATAATACCAACAACTCCAAGAGGATGCCACTGTTCATACATTCTATGTCCAGGGCGTTCACTATGCATAGTAAGACCATGTAGTTGTCTAGAAAGTCCAACAGCAAAGTCACAGATGTCGATCATTTCTTGAACTTCTCCAAGACCTTCTTGATAGGATTTACCCATCTCGTAAGACACCAGTTTGCCTAATGGAGCTTTCAATCTTCTAAATTCGTCATTTAATTGGCGAACGACCTCACCTCTTGCTGGTGCTGGCCAAGTTCTCCATTCTTTAAAACTTTTGTGAGCGTTACTCGCCACCTTTTCATAATCTTGTTGCGAAGTAGCCTGCACTTTTCCAATGGAAGCTCCGTCGACTGGAGAGAACGATTCTATCATTTCTCCACTGGCAAAAAAATCTTTTCCTATAGAGGTTCCTTTATTTTCCTTTTGGATGTCGAGTTGCTTTAAAGCTTCATCGATGCCAAATTCTTTTGAAATATGACTCATAACTATTTTGATATTTTTAAGATTTGTGGCGAATTTAGTAAATTTAATTTAGCTTTATAGTCTAGACTGTAAATCGCTCATCTACAGGCATTACTTCTCCGCAATTATTGCAGGTTCTTAGCGAGGTATTGGAATAAAAATCTTTGAAGTGTCTCAGAAAATCCTTTTCAATATCTTCTAGAGGAAAATAAACATCATGCAATTTGTGGTTACATTGGTCGCAATACCATAATAAGCCATCCTTTACCTCCAAGTTTATTCTTTTGCGCTCTATCACCAAACCTATAGAGCCTTTGTGTCTTACAGGAGAATGTGGAACTTTAGCGGGATGTAAATACATATCGCCAGGCCCTAAAGTCATGGTTTTCTTTTCCCCATCTTCTTGAATATGAACTTCAATATGTCCTTCCAACTGATAAAACAACTCTTCGGTTTTATTATAATGGTAATCCTTGCGGGCATTTGGTCCACCAACGATCATAACAATATAATCTCCTGAGTCTTTGTAAAGATTTTTATTACCAACGGGTGGCTTTAACAAGTCTCGATTGTCTTTTATCCATTTCGTTAAATTAAAGGGTTTGCTTATGCTCATTTTAATTTTTATTTTAAAAGTAATGAAACCAAATCTTCTAAGGATGTGGCTTAAGTTTAGATTAGTATTATTTACTCCAACTTGCTTTCCCTCCTTTTGCAGAGTCTACATTTATTTTATAGTTACGGCCGCCCGAAATGATCCATCTTACTTTTACAGTTTCCATTCCTGGAATATTTGGAACTTTTATAGTTTCAGGGGAATGGACTTGCTCTTTAACTTTATTAAAATCGTCGTCTTCTACAATCATTCCCGCTACTACATCAGCATTGGTGATGCTAACTAGGTCTGGTCTTTCAATTTTGAATTTCAAATCTTGGCCACTATGCGTAGGCATTAATCTTTCATTATATAAAGTAGCGGTCACTTCTTTAAGACCATTACCTAGATTATTTTCTTCAACATTTGTAATACTCAGCTTTGGGGTTTGATAGGCATGATAAATAGTGAACGCCATATTTCTATGGGCATCTTGTTCTAGAAGGAAACCAGGATGAGCCCTGCTAAAATTCTTTTTAAAACCACCTACTTCTATGCTGCCATACTGAGGGTGTTTGTATTCTTTCCAATCTATAAAGGCATCTCCAAAGGTAAGATACTTGTCTACTTTTAACTCTTCTTCTTGGTTGGCTCTTCCTTCATTTTTATGGAAATAAAGATAAGAAACCATGAGTTCATTCGTGTAAGTGTAAATTCCTCTGCCGCCATAAAACCAATCCAATTCACCACCAAACACGGAATATAAATCTTTATAAACGGTCAGATATCGATAGCCTGGAATCATTTCCTCTCCTTTTTTTGCTATCGCATCATAGATTCTTACATCTTCTTTATTGTAGGTATCAACATCTTCTTCAGCTCCTGGACCTCTCAAAATCATACCCCCATAATTATGGTAACTCTGAGCTCCTGCAATATTGGGGTGTTTCATCACAAAATCTGCAACAGCTCTACTTTCTGGTAAACTAAAAGGGTACTTATAAGCGCCGCGTTGTACATGATCTGGTTGCCATTTCCATCCCCAATCTCTATTAGGGTCATAGTAACCTATCCCATCTTCATTAACCTCACCATCGCCATCTTTATCTATTCCTTCAAAACCAAGCATCTCATACTCTCCTTGTTCTTCTGCAGCAACTCTTATTAATCTTCTTTGATCTTGAGGGTCTTTAATAAATCGACCAGTAGGCGATTTCCGAATCATATAGGTAATATGATTATCTCCGTTGAGATCATCAAAACCATCCTCTCCAGCCTCACCATCGCCATCGGTGTCTAAGACAAGCATTCCAGACCTTGGAGAGTGAGGGGTATTAGGTTCTTTCATATAATTATCTCTAGCATCAGGATTGATGGTGGGGACTATATAAAAGGTTTTATCTTTTAATAATTGATTTATAAATTCTAAATCACCAAACATTTCAGTGAGATACCAAGCGGTATATAGTGAAAATTCTGTTCCCTGTATTTCATTAGAATGGATGTTTCCATCTATATACATAGCAGGCTTTTCATCTGGATTCCCAGTATTGAAATCAGAAATAGTTAACATATAAATAGACCTGTCTTCATAGGATTTACCGATGCTTTCTAATCGGGCCAATTTTGGATAAGCCTCAGCGATCTTTTCCATAATATCTACAACCCCATCGTAGGTATTGTAGCGGTTCCAGCTAACTTCTACTTTAGGCTCATGAGGGGTTCCGATAGCTCTAAAAAACTTTTCCTGTGCCTTACCCACAGAACCCACTGTCATTGCTATAATGAGACATAATACGGAGGTGTAATCAATCGTTTTCATAGCTTATAAGTTTAGGTTCAATTCGGTAAAGCCAGTGTGAGGAGCTCCAGCCTTTATAGTCACTTTTCCATTGGCTTTCACAATCCAAGACAAGGATATACTTTCTAATGATTTCATTTTTTTTACTAATTCAATTTTATTTCCAGCAAGGATATCGTCTTTTGGGGTGTCAATTTCAATTCTTATTTTTTTGAGCCACCTCGATCGTTCTCCAAGATCGGAGTGTGTAGGAAGGTTTGCACTGTTTAGCAAATCTACAGTAACTCGTTTAAGACCTCCTTTTAGGTTTTCAACCTTAAGGTTATGGAATTCTAGTTGAGGTTGCTGCTTTGCTAATTTCAAAATGAAATCAGTGTGTTCAATAGCTATACTGTCTACTTTATTAAAAGGAGGGTTATCCATGACAAAAGGCCTTACACCGCCAACTTCAACCCTTTGATTTTTGAAATCTGGAAGATCAATTTTTTCCCAGTTTACAAACACGTTATCTAGATTCTCTTGTTCTGCCCATTTTAAAAAATTAGAAACCTTTGTCTCTTTAATTTTTGTTTCTGAAGTTGCTGTGGAATCTTTTTTTGCTTCTGGAACCCACCATCCAGGCGTACTAAAGCTTAATCTCCCAAAATGGAAATAGACCCACTGAAATAAATCACCATCAGTTCCCCTATTTTCTTGCAGATAAGGCTTCTGCGAAATAGTTGAGTTGTAGAGTTCTGAAACCATTTTGTTGATAGCAACATCTCCTTCTAGAGGTGAAGACACTAGTCTCTTTTTAGCCTCTTTGGCGTTATACTTAAGAGGGGATGACAGATTATTAGCAGGACCAAAAGTTATAAACGCATAAATATTCCATTGTTTAAAAAGATAATCAAGCAGGGCTCTACTTTCTTTTTGAGAAACAGCAAAATCGCCTGCAAACGGCTCAAAAGCAGGAAAGTTATAAGTCAAACTTTTATTGAAAGCTACGCCTTCTTCTAGGTCTTCATTAAACTTTCCGTCCTTATCATTATCGATTCCTTCTGAATACAATAGGTAACGTTTTGTGGATTGAGAACTTGTATCCACATGTATCATGACTCTAGAATCATGAGGGTGGGAGGTGTATTTCCCTAAAGGACTCTCGACACGCATTTGAGTAATAACGCCATCTTTATTAAGATCTTCGTAAGGGTCCTCATTTGATGTTCCATCCCGATCGTGATCCAAACTTGCTGTATTACCTCTTCTCTCGTACTTGAGTTGGTTATGGTATTGCGAATAGGCTTCTGGTGATAGGTTAGGAAATATATAAAAAGTAGTTTTTTCTAGGGCTGAAGACTCATCTTTTACCAGACGTTCAGCAAATTGAAGTGCCAATTCCACACTAAGAAGATGATAACCTTCAACTCCCCCAAGAACAGCAAAGGCAGGTTTGTTGTCAAGATTTCCTGTTCCTATTTTAAGAACATAGATATCATGTCCTCCCTCAGTTTTAGTGATCGATGAAAGGTTTACTTTGGAATCTTTATTCAAAGCTTCCAGCCTTTTGGTGTATTGTTCTGTATCTGGATAATCATTTTGGGAAAAAGCCAAACTTTGAATCGCCAACACTACTAGAACTGTAATGATTTTCTTCATTATATAAAATTTTCATAAAAATAATTTTATTTTTCCCTTATAAAGTAAAATTTTGAATTTAATTTCAACTCCTGTAACAATCTATAAGTCTTTAAGACCTATAGTGTAAACTTCTTCTTATGAGTATAAAGCAGTTCCTAAGTTTAGAATGGAAGCAATTTCGACGATCTTCTTTTTTTGAAAAAGGATTAGTTATAAAAATTTTGATGTTACTCGCGGCTTTATATTTTGCCGGCATAGCCATTTTTGCTGGTGTAATAGTCTTCTTTATTTTAAAAAAAACTTTACCAGAAGAGGATCCTTTCAAAATAATCAACAACTTTTTAATCTACTGGGTCATTGGAGACTTGGTATTGAGGTATTTTCTTCAACAATTACCAGTGCTGAATATCAAACCCATGTTGATTTTACCCATACAAAGAAATGTAGTGATCCGCTTTTTATTATTAAAAACCTCCTTTTCGTTTTTTAATATTCTACCTCTCCTTTTTTTTATTCCATTAACCATTGTGCTCATCGTTCAAGGTTATTCTCCATTCATGGTTGTGCTTTGGTTTTTGAGCATTATCTCTATAAGCTTCAGTATAAATTTTCTAAACTTTATTCTGAATAAAAACAATCCTATTTTTTATGGAGTTATTGTTTTTCTGGCTTTAATTTCAGGAATGCAATACTTTGGAATTTTCGATATATCACAGTATTTGGGTGTTGTGTTTTATTCTTTTTATAGTTTGGGGTATACGCTTATTATTCCAGTACTCTTGGTAATTCTTTTGTTTAAGGCTAATTATAGAATGCTCAAAAAGAATTTTTATGTGGACGGCGCAGTTCTGGCTAAAAAGCAAAGTTTTAGTAATTACAACCTAGAATTTTTAAATAAATTTGGAAAGTTGTCTATCTTTTTGAAAAACGATATAAAGATGATTACTAGAAACGCAAGGCCTAAACAAGTCTTACTCATGTCCTTTTTCTTCTTGTTTTATGGATTGATTTTTTATACCCAAGACACGTATAGAGATCTTCCCATTGTTTTGGCTTTTGCCTCCATTTTTGTGACGGGAGGATTCCTCATTTCTTTTGGCCAATTGGTCCCTTCTTGGGACAGTGAATACTATAAATTGATGATGAGTCAAAATATTTCCTATAAAAAATACTTGGAGTCTAAATGGGTTTTGATGGCGCTTGCTTGTGCAGTTTCATTTTTGTTGAGCACGCCTTATATTTATTTTGGTTGGGATATTTTTGCTATGATCGCTGCAGGGGCTTCTTTTAATATTGGCCTTAATTCTTTTATCACCCTTTATGGAGGAGCGTTGAACAGAGTGCCAATCGAGCTCAACCAAAAAGCCAAAGCCTTTAGTAATACTCAAGGCTTTAATCCCACACAGCTTCTTATTAGTTTGCCTAAGCTTCTTGGCCCTATGCTTATTTTCTATATCCCCTATAAACTTATCAACTTCAATGCTGGTATTATTGCTTTAGCACTAAGTGGAGTTTTAGGCTTAGTTTTTAAATCTTACTTTCTTAACCTTATTGAAAAGGTATACCAAAAGACCAAATACAAGACTATTTCAGCTTATTCAGAAAAAAAATAAAATTTATATATGGAAACAATTATCCACGTTCAAGACTTATCCAAAAGTTATAATGCAGACAAAATATTAGACATAGAGTCCCTAGAGATTCCCAAAGGTCAAAGTTTTGGTTTGGTAGGAAACAACGGTGCTGGAAAAACAACTTTCTTTAGTTTGTTTTTGGACCTAATCCCGCCGACTACTGGTCAGATAGAAAGTAAAGGTGTTATCGTGAACCATAGCGAAGAGTGGAAGCCTTTTACCTCCTCATTTATAGATGAGAGTTTTTTGATAGGCTATCTTACCGCTGAAGAATATTTTTATTTTATTGGAGATTTAAGGAATACCTCCAAAGCAGAGGTGGACGAACTTTTAAGTGAATTTGAAGATTTTTTCCATGGTGAAATATTAAACCAAAAGAAATATTTAAGAGACCTTTCTAAGGGAAACCAGAAGAAAGCCGGAATAGTAGCGGCGCTTATAGGTCAACCTGAGATTGTGATTTTGGATGAGCCTTTTGCTAATTTAGACCCCACAACTCAGATTAGGCTTAAAAGGATTATTAAAGACCTATCCGCTCAAAATCAAGTTACAGTACTTATTTCTAGTCACGACTTGACGCATATTACCGACGTTTGTGAACGTATAGTTGTTCTGGATAAAGGAAAAGTCGTAAAAGACATCAAAACCAGTGAGGCGACTTTGAAGGAGCTCGAGCTTTATTTTGAGAGATAACCTCTTTATTTTCAATTTCTGAGATAATATGCATTTATATTTATCAAAATATACGATTTTCATGCAAATCAAGTTATTAATGTCATAGAATTGTACATGCGATTAAAACTACCCTTATATCTCTTAGTTGGAATACTTATTCTAGCTTCTTGTTCAAGAAAGAAAGATAAATTCTTAAATAAGAATTTTCATGCCATAACGACTTACTACAATATAGTCTACAACGGTAATCTGGCCTTGGGGAAAGGTCAGATGGAAGTTGAAGAGGCCTATATCGAAGACTATTGGAAGGTGTTGCCGGTGGAACGTATGACCATAAAGCAGAATCCTAAAGAGAAAAATAGTGCCTCAGAAAATTCTTCTTTTGAAAACGCTGAAGAAAAAGCGACTAAATCTATTCAAAAGCATTCCATGTATATGGGAGGTAAAGAATATAATCCACAAACAGATGAGGCTTTCTTGCTTTTGGGTAAAGCGCGGTATTACGACCAGCGTTTTGTCCCTGCTAAAGATGCTTTTAGTTTTATTTTGAATCACTATCCAGAAAGCTCTACTTTTAATGAAGCCAAAATTTGGGTAGAAAAGGTAAACTTAAGATTAGAGTATTTTGAAATGGCTATTGATAATCTTACCGAATTGATCAATACCACTCAACTTACGCCTTTTGAAAGCTACGAAGCAACTTCTACACTAGCCCAGTCTTATATTGCTGATAACAAAGAACGTCAAGCACTATCTCCTTTAAAAATTGCTATACAGAATGCTCCAGATGACAAAAAGAGGGCAAGACTACTTTATATTAGAGGTCAATTATTTACCTCGTTAGGCCAAAAAGACAGTGCTAGAGTAAGTTTTGATGAAGTTATAGCTTTAAATAGAAATTCACCTAGGAGTTATATGATTCACTCTGAGTTAGAAAAGCTCAATCTGAAAGATTTTAAAAACGCCTTATGGTATGAGACTGAATTAGCATTTCAAGAGTTAGCAGAAGACAGAGAAAATAGACCTTTTTTAGACTTTATTTATTATGATACAGCGATGTTTAATTTAGCAAAGGACTCGATCAGTTTTGCTATTGAACGCTTCAATAAATCGTTAAAAGAACAGCCTAAAGATAAGTATCTTAAAAGTCAAAATTATGTCAATTTGGGAGAAATTTATTTTGATAAATCTTCTTACGAAACCTCTGGGAAATATTACGATAGCACCTTAACCAATCTCGTAAAGGGTAGTCGAGAACACAGGCAAGTGAAACGAAAGAGAGAAAACTTAGAAGACGTTATTACTTTTGAAAGAATTGCAACTGAAACCGATAGTGTCCTTAACTTAGTAAAAGCACCTGAGGAAGAACGCGTTAAGTTTTTCAAAACCTATATTGAAAAACTTAAAGAAGAAGAAAAAAGTGTATTTACCAATAAAAGTCCCTCTCGAATTATCAATTCTAGGTTTGGTAGACAAAAGAGTCAGATAGGCGGGGGACAAGTTAACTCGACCACTTTTTATTTTTATGATATTACCCAAAAACAAAGAGGGGAAGAGTCTTTTAGAAAAATTTGGGGAGATATAGAATTAGCAGACGACTGGAGAAGGAATTCTACTCAGAAAAAACTTTTAGACACTGAGGAAGAAATAGTCCAAGAAGATCGCTTACGACCAGAATACGATCCCCAGACTTATATTGCAATGATCCCTACAGATCAAAAAGTGATTGACAGTATTTCAGACGAAAGAAACTTTGCTTATTACCAATTGGGAATCATTTACAAAGAAAAGTTTAAGAAATATGACTTGGCGATTTCAAAACTCGAGTCTTTACTTGAAAGCAATCCTCAAGAACGTTTAATCCTACCCTCCAAATACTATCTTTTCAAAATATATGATGATCTAGGAAATACTAAACAGGCAAATTCTTGGAAAAATGACATTTTAAACAAGCATTCAGATTCTAGATATGCCAGTATTTTAAGAAATCCAGAAGCTTATCGAAACGATGTGAATAACCCACAGAACATCTATTCTAGGCTTTACAAAGAGTATAAATCTGGTCAATATCAGCAGACCCTAGACGAGATAGAGACCTATACAAAGGTGTTTGTGGGAAACTCCATCTTGCCAAAATTAGAATTGCTGAAAGCTAGAATTCTTGCAAAACTTGAAGGAGCTTTAGTATACCAAAAAGCGCTGAACTATGTGGCCTTAACCTATCCACAGTCCAAAGAAGGGAAATACGCTCAAAAACAATATACAGAATTAGAGCAAAAACCTTTTTCGACTGATTTTGACTTTAGCCAAGATCCTGAAGATGAATATATTTTAGTTTATAATTTTTTTAATGATAATATTGAAGAATCAAAATATGAAGAGTTCAAGTCAGATTTGGCCTTAGCTGTTGAGGATGAAAGTGGTTTGGATTTGACTTTAACTGAGGAACTTTACAATAAAAATCAAATTTTAGTGACTATAAAGGGTCTTAAAAGTAAACTTGGAGCGCAGGGATTAGCAGAAAAGTTCATTAATAATGATAAAGTCAACAAAAATTACCCTTATTTTGTGATGTCACAAAAAAATTATAAAATCGCTCAGATCAATAAAAATCTAGATGATTTTTTAAATAAAACTAATTAATATGTTTTCAGATAAAAATAAAACCGTGAACAACTCAGACTTGACAAAAGAACAGAACAAAATTGCTCAAGGAACCGTTTTTAAAGGAAGCATAGAGTCGCAAGGCAGTTTTCGGATAGAGGGTAAAGTCATAGGAAATATCACAACCCCAGGGAAAATTGTCGTAGGTAAAACAGGTTATATCGAAGGAGAAATAGACTGTGATAATGCTGATTTTGAAGGCGAATTTAAAGGACAATTAAAGGTTAAGTCTCTATTGACTCTTAGAGCTACTGCTAAGATCGAAGGAGATGTGTTCACAGACAAGCTTTCTATTGAGCCTGGAGCTAAGTTTAATGCAACTTGTAGTATGAAAGGAGCTGTAAAATCTATCTCTGAAAATGCCAAAAAAGAAAAATCAGCCTAAACCGTGGCTTTATTTTACTGGACTAGGTTTACAAATGGCAATTATCATTATTGGCTCTGTTTTTTTGGGAATTTGGTTAGATGAAACCTTTATGGAGTCTTCAAAATTGTTTACGATTATTATCTCTCTTTTGAGCATATTTATTTCTATGGCTCATGTTATCGCTTCTTTAAAACACTTTAAGGATTAAACTTTTATGAAAAAAAAATTACAGAATCCTTACGTTTTTATTCTTCTGATTTCAGCGGTTATTTTTATGATCCACTATTCGATAGATTTAGTTTTTAACGTTGTCACTTATTACTCTTTATTCTCAATTTATATATTCCATACTATTTCTGCACTTTCAGTAGCAGGGATCGTTCAATTGGTATACAAAAATTCCCAAGATCATGCAGGTTTTGCTTTTATGGGGACTAGTCTTTTAAAAATGCTAGCAGCCATTTTATTTTTATTACCAGGATTTCTATCTGACGATAAGCCAAGTTTCACCAATATTTTAAATTTCTTCATTCCTTATTTTGTGTTCTTAATATTTGAAGCCATCCAAGTCATTAAGCTTATCAATCAGGAGGAAACCCCAGTAAAGTGATTTTTTTAATTTTCTCATTACGTATTTAATCTGTTTACTTGCTGTTTAGCACGCCGAGATGTGCTAGAAAACTCTAATTTTCTCTAAACTTCCATCTTACGATCTTGCTCAAATAGTCATGATTTTACCAATAAGTTCGCTTTTCGTAAGAGAGTAAATATTTTTTTAAAGCTTTCATTTAAAATTAAAAAGTAAAAACATACATTTGCACGAAATTTCGAATTGATACTAAGTCAACTATTTATGGCAACACACAAATCTTCAAAGATTACAGTGGCTTTAATGCTAATGCTCATTTTGAATTCCTTTGCTTCATTCGCTCAGCTAGACACTGAGGGGGCTGTTGATGAGAGCTTCAACCCAACAGAAATGATAATGCATCATATTGGCGATTCTCATGGGTGGCACTTTTTTGGTGAAGGTGAAGATTCTTTTACATTGCCATTACCAGTTATTTTATGGACAGATAAAGGTATTGCAACTTTTATGTCGAGTGCATTTCATCATGATGTCGAAGGGAAGCATGTCGTTGAATCTAATGGCCAAAAATTTGTAAATTATCACGAAAAAATCCATGTCTTAAATGAGGGTGAAGCGATGTTGAAATACGATGAAGAAGCTCATGCCGCACTCAATGCTAATGTTGCTTTCGATCTTTCAATTACCAAAAACGTAGCTTCAATGCTTCTCACAGTGGTAGTGATGTTAATCCTTTTCATAGGATTAGCAAGCCATTATAAAAAATCTAAATCGGCTCCTAAGGGCTTTAAAAACATCCTTGAAACTTTAGTCATCTTTGTACGTGATGAGATCGCGAGACCACAGATTGGTGACAAGAAATTCATGAAATTCATGCCTTTTCTACTTACCGTATTTTTCTTTATCTGGATTACAAATTTATTGGGTTTGCTCCCAGGAGCAGCAAATGTCACTGGTAACATATCTGTTACTGTTGCATTAGGGCTCTTCACTTTAGCGCTTACTATTGTTAATGGGAACAAGGATTATTGGAAGCACGTGTTTTGGATGCCAGGTATTCCAACTGCAGTAAAACCAATTTTGGCCATTGTCGAAATTCTAGGAGTCTTTATAAAGCCAATTGCGCTTATGATTCGTTTGTTTGCGAATATAACGGCGGGCCACATTATTACTTTAAGTTTAATAGGGTTGATATTCATATTAGAAAATGCGGGAGTTGCCGCGATATCTGTCCCGTTTGCCGTATTTATTACAGTTTTAGAATTATTAGTTGCATTTTTACAAGCATTTATATTTACATTATTGTCAGCGCTCTTTATAGGGATGGCAGTGCAAGAACATGAACATCATTAATCTTTAATTTTTTAAATATTTATTTACTATGGAATTATTACACGTAGGTATTGCAGCTTTAGGAGCTGGTTTAGCAGTTTTAGGAGCAGGAATTGGTGTTGGTAAAATCGGTGGGTCCGCAATGGAAGCTATCGCTCGCCAACCAGAAGCTTCTGGAAAAATTCAAACCGCAATGATTATTGCTGCTGCACTTGTAGAGGGTGTTGCTCTTTTTGGAGTAGTTACAGCTCTATTAGGTGTGTTAACCACTTAAAATGATTACAAACCCTCATACCCAACGGTTGGTTGGATGAGGGTTTTATTTTTTTAGAATTTAAAACACTTATCATATATGGATTTAATTACTCCTGAATACGGATTATTTGTTTGGCAAGTTGTTGTCATGCTTATCCTTATTTTCTTATTAACTAAATTTGCTTGGAAGCCTGTAATGAAGGCCGTTGGAGAAAGAGAAGCTTCAATCAATGATGCCTTAGCTTCTGCAGAAAGAGCGAAAGAAGAAATGGCCAATCTGAAAGCAGATAACGAGAAATTGCTTCAGCAAGCAAGAGCCGAAAGAGATGAAATGTTGAAAGAGGCTCAAGACATGAAAAAATCTATCATTTCTGAAGCTACAGAAGATGCAAATGAAAAGTCTGAGAGAATTCTTGAAAAAGCCCAAGTCACTATTCAAAGTGAGAAAAAGCAAGCCTTACTAGAAATCAAATCTCAGGTTGCAGAATTATCCGTTCAAATTGCAGAAACAGTTGTGAAAAAGCAATTGGACGATAAGAAAGAGCAAATGATTTTGGTTAACAAAATGCTAGACGACGTTAAACTTAACTAACAATATCCTATGGGAAGTAGAGCGGCAGGAAGAAGATATGCCAAGGCCATTATAGAATTAGCACAAGAGGAGAATTTAGAAGATAAAGTCCTTGGCGACTTTACGCTTATCCATTCTACAATTGATGAGAATAAAGACTTGAAGTTGATGTTATCTAGTCCACTTATCGAAGTAATTAAGAAGCAATCTGTTCTTTTAGAGGTATTCAAATCAGTTCAACCTCTAGTTCAAAAGCTTATAAAAACCCTTGCGATCAACAATCGCATCTCAATTCTAGAAGAGATATCTGAAGAATATATTTCGCTCTATAATACACAGCATCATATCCAATATGCATCTGTTATTACAGCTGCCAAGATGACTAAGGATATCGAAGAAAAAGTTCAAAATAAAATTAAAGAAATAACCGGATATACAGCAAATCTAACCAACCAAGTAGATGAATCTATACTTGGTGGATTTGTACTCAGGTTGAAAGACCTTCAATTTGATGCAAGTGTATCTACTAGTCTTAACCGATTCAAAAGACAATTATTATAATATTAAACGGTATGGATTTACCATTTAACACACAATAAATTATGGCTGAAGTAAACTCTGCTGAAGTTTCAGCAATCTTAAAAAAACAAATCTCTGGATTCGAATCTGAATCTTCTCTAGACGAAGTAGGAACAGTTCTTCGTGTTGGAGATGGTATCGCCAATGTGTACGGGTTAACCAACGCACAGTTAGGTGAGCTTGTTGAATTTGAGGGAGGACTTAACGGTATGGTACTGAACTTAGAGGAAGACACTGTCGGTGTAGTTCTTTTGGGAAAGTCTAATACTATTAATGAAGGAGACTCTGTTAAGCGAACTAAGAAAACATCTTCTATCCAAGTGGGTGAAGGTATTGTAGGTCGTGTTGTTAATACATTAGGCCAAACCATCGATGGTAAGGGAGAGATTGAAGGAGAAACTTTCTTAATGCCTATCGAAAGAAAAGCGCCTGGAGTTATTTATAGAGAGCCTGTTACCGAACCAATGCAAACGGGAATCAAATCTATAGATGCTATGGTGCCTGTAGGTCGTGGACAAAGAGAATTGGTGATTGGAGATAGACAGACTGGTAAAACTTCTGTATGTATCGATACCATTCTTAATCAAAAGGAATTTTACGATAAAGGAGAACCTGTATATTGTATCTACGTAGCGATTGGACAGAAAGCGTCTACAGTGGCTGGTATTGCAAATCTTTTAGAAGAAAAAGGAGCATTAGCCTATACTACTATTGTTGCTGCAAATGCATCAGATCCTGCTGCAATGCAGGTGTATGCCCCACTTGCTGGAGCTGCAATTGGTGAATATTTCAGAGATACGGGCCGTCCAGCTTTGATTATATATGATGATTTATCTAAGCAAGCTGTTGCTTACCGCGAAGTGTCTTTACTATTGAGAAGACCTCCAGGTCGAGAAGCCTATCCCGGGGATGTTTTCTATCTTCACTCCAGATTATTGGAACGTGCTGCAAAAATTATCAATGATGATGATATTGCAAAACAAATGAACGATTTACCCGAAGCTTTAAAGGGTAAAGTAAAAGGAGGAGGTTCTTTAACGGCACTTCCTATTATTGAGACCCAAGCGGGTGATGTTTCTGCCTATATTCCTACCAACGTGATTTCTATTACAGATGGTCAGATTTTCTTAACGTCAGATTTATTTAACTCTGGGGTAAGACCTGCTATTGATGTAGGGATCTCAGTTTCTCGTGTGGGGGGTTCTGCTCAAATTAAATCTATGAAAAAAGTAGCTGGTACTTTAAAATTAGACCAAGCTCAATATAGAGAATTAGAAGCTTTTGCTAAGTTTGGATCAGACTTAGATGCTTCGACTCAAAATACGATTGAAAAGGGAAAACGCAACGTTGAAATTCTTAAGCAATCGGAGGCAAGTCCTTTCGCTGTTGAAGATCAAATCGCCATTGTTTTTGCAGGAACCAAAAATTTGATGAGAGATGTTCCCGTCAACAAGATTAAAGAATTTGAAAAAGATTATCTGTCTTTCCTAAACGCTAAGTACCGTGACGTCTTAGATCAATTGAAAGCCGGTAAACTAACAGATGAAATTACAGATGCACTCGCAAGTGCTGCTAAAGAAATTTCCTCAAAATATAAAGCATAAAGCTTAATTTATGGCTAATTTAAAGGATTTAAGGAGTAGGATAACTTCGGTATCATCAACGATGCAGATCACAAGTGCTATGAAAATGGTTTCTGCTGCTAAGTTGAGCCGTGCACAAAATGCAATTGAGAACATGCGTCCCTATGCAGAAAAGCTCAACGAGCTTTTGCAAAGCTTAAGCGCATCCTTAGACAGCAATACAAATAGTCCTTACTCCAATCAAAGAGAAGTCAATAATGTATTAGTTATTGCTATTTCTTCAAACAGAGGTTTGGCAGGAGCGTTTAATACAAATATTATCAAACGCGTAAGAAATCTGTCCTCAGAAGGGTATTCAGGAAAGTCGATTAAGGTTCTTCCTATCGGTAAAAAAGCAGGAGATATCCTTCGCAAATCATTCGATATGGAGAAATCGTACAGTACTGTGTATGAAGATCTATCTTATGATGCTGTTACAGAAATTGCTGAATACCTAATGGATCTATTTAAAACTCATAAGTTTGATAAAATAGAATTGGTGTACAACAGCTTCAAAAATGCAGCCACCCAAATTATTACGACAGAACAATTTTTACCCATAAAACCTGCAAGCGAAAGGGTTGGAGAAGCTAAGTCTAAGGACTATATATTCGAACCTAACAAGGCTGAAATTGTAGAAGATTTAATTCCTAAGTCTTTGAAGATTCAATTGTTTAAAGCAATTAGAGATTCTGTAGCCTCAGAACATGGGGCTAGAATGACAGCGATGCATAAAGCTACAGATAATGCTACTGAGTTGAGAAATGATCTTAAGTTGTCTTATAACAAAGCTAGGCAATCTTCTATTACAAATGAGATCTTAGAAATTGTAGCTGGAGCTGAAGCTTTGGCAGATAGTTAATAATCTTTAAGATGAGCACAACAAAACCTCTGTAAAGGGGTTTTGTTGTATATAAAAGTCTGTGAGGTAGTTTCCTTCTTGATGACCTAATAATAAAATGTATTTTTGACGTTTACTTTTAAATTTTGATATTGAGAACAGCCTTCGCTTACTTTGTTTTAATAATTCTTTCTTTTACAGTATTGACCTCTTGCAATGAAGATGTCGAAAAGGTATCCAAAAAGGAAACCATTGAATTGGAAGTTCAGAAAAAACCTGAGTCAAAAGTATATGGGTTTAAGTTAAGTGATTTTGAAGTGATTTTAGATACTGTAAAACGCGGTGAAACTTTTGGGTTTATCATGGATAGACATGGAGTTACCCCAGGACAAGTTTTTCAAATCACACAAACTATCCCAGATTCTGTAATGAATTTCAGGCGCATCAATTATGGTAAGCCTTATATGCTCTTAAAGAGTAAAGATTCTACAAGACGGGTTGAGCATTTTATATATCAAAAGTCTGTCATAAACTATGCAGTTGTTAGCCTAGACAGTATCCACGGTCTAGCAAAGTCTAAGCCAGTTACAATTAAACAGAAGACGACCTCTGGAGTCATTTCTTCATCGCTCTCAGCAGCTATAGATCAAGCGGGTTTAGATTATTTATTGACCAATAGATTTGCTGATATTTACCAGTGGAGTGTAGATTTCTTCAAACTTCAAAAAGGAGATCAATTTAAACTTATCTACAAAGAAAAATATATAGACGATACCATTTATGCCGGACTCGAGACTATAGATGCTGCAGTCTTAAAACATAAGGGGAGAGAGTTTTATTCTTTTAATTTTGAAATTGATAGTTTAACTGGACGCACAGACTTTTTTGATGAGGAAGCAGGTACGTTGAGAAGTTTCTTTTTAAAAGCTCCTCTAAAGTTTAGTCGTATATCTTCAAGATATACTGGACGTCGTTTCCACCCCGTACAAAGACGTTGGAAAGCTCACAAGGGGACAGATTACGCAGCAGGAACAGGAACTCCAATCTGGTCTACAGCGGACGGTGTTATCACCAAAGCTAGCTATACCAGTGGCAACGGAAATTACGTTAAGGTAAAACACACCAATAAATACTCTACGCAATACCTTCACATGTCTAGAAGAGCTGTAAAAGTTGGAGAATACGTTAAGCAAGGTGAAATTATTGGGTATGTAGGACAAACCGGTCTAGCAACGGGACCTCATGTCTGTTATAGGTTTTGGGTGAACGGAAAACAAGTAGACCCTTATAAACAAGACCTACCAGATGCAGAACCTATGAAGGAATCTTTAAAGCCTTCCTATTTTGAATATATCAAGCCATTGAAAATAAAAATTGATGAGGTTGGTTATAAAAGGATTTTATAATTGGATGACTTAAATCTTGCTCTATTTTGTTAAAATTAGTGTCTCTTTTTTTTTAATAAACCTACCGGTTTAGGAATTTAGTATTAATTTCTGCCGTAATTTCAAATCGAAATTTAATTTTTTAACAGTTTTTCTTAACATTGGCTTAATATTAAAACTTTAAATGTGGGTTTACTTTGCACCAAAATATAAACAAAAAAAACGTTTTCAAATGAAAAAATTGCTACTTGGCTTATTCTTAGTAATGGGAATTGGTATTTATGCACAAGGGGTAACTACTTCCTCTATTAATGGTAAGATCACAGACAATATTGATCAACCTCTTCCGGGGGCAAATATTATTGCTGTGCATACACCTACTGGAACACAGTATGGTGTTGTAACAGATTTTGATGGTTTCTATAGGATCCCTAACATGCGTGTTGGTGGACCTTACACTTTAGAAATCACTTACATCGGTTTTACCGATATCAGATTAAGTAACTTCTTTTTAAAATTAGGCGATTCGGAAAGAATTAGCAGACAAATGTCTGAGTCTGATAACGCCTTGGATGAGGTGGTTATTTCAGCGTCTAGAAATGGTATTTTCGATTCTGGACAAACAGGATCTAATACAAATATTTCTCAAAGACAGATTTTGAATCTTCCATCTGCAACTCGATCTTTAGGAGATTTCATCAGAACAACTCCAGAAGCTCAGGTAGGAGAAAATGGAAGTATTTCTTTGGGTGGCCAAAACAACAGATACAATGCCATTTATATTGATGGAGCGGTAAACAACGATGCTTTTGGACTTGCAGGTTCAGGGACCAATGGAGGACAAACTGGGGTAAGTCCAATTTCTATTGATGCCATTGAATCTTTTCAAGTCAACCTTTCTCCATTTGATGTGAGACAATCTGGTTTCGCCGGTGGTTCTATTAGTGCTATTACGCGTTCTGGATCTAATAATACAGAAGGTTCTGCTTACTACTACTTAAGAAATCAAGATCTAGCAGGTAAGACACCTACAGCGCTTAGCGAAGACGAGAGAGAGAATTTGACAGACTTTACTGCAAAGCTTTTTGGAGCTAGAGTAGGTGGAGCAATCGTTGAAGATAAATTATTCTACTTTATCAACTACGAAAGACAGGATGAGGAAACGCCACAGCCTTTTGTCTTCGATAATTACCAAGGGGATACTCAAGATAGACAAGATTTTACAGACCTAAGACAAGGTCTTCTCGATACCTATGGGTACGATCCAGGTGTATTTGATAACAATACAAGTAGTTTGGTGAGTGATAAGTTAATCGCCCGTATTGACTGGAACGTAAATGATAAAAATAGCATTACACTTAAGAATAGTTATGTAAATGCTGAAAATACATCTCCAAGACAAAGTGGCGATAGAAGCATCAACTATACTAATGCAGGCGTATTTTTTCCTTCAAGAACCAATTCAACTACTTTAGAATGGAGTACAACCAATGGTTCTGATATGTCCAACAACTTAATTGTGGCTTATACCGATGTATTGGACGATAGAAATCCAACGGGAAATCCATTTCCTTCTGTAACTTTATTTGATGGTGAAGGAAGTATTAATTTTGGTTCAGAGGCCTTCTCCACAGCTAACTTGCTAGAGCAAAAAGTATTAAATATTACAAATAACTTCGAGCTTTATAGAGGACGTCACAAATTAACTTTTGGAGTTAACTTTGAATATTTTGATTCTAAAAACGTATTCTTTAGACAAAATTATGGTCAGTACAGATTTAATTCGTTGGATGAATTTTCAACATATTTAGACGATATAGATGGAAACGAAGTGCCTGCTAGGAATTTTGATAGAGGCTATTCTCTATTAGGAGGTACTGGTGATGCCTCTTTAGGAGCAGCGGAATTTTCATATTCTCAGTTAGGGTTTTATGTTCAGGATGATGTAGACTTATCTGACGATTTTAAAGTTAGTTTAGGTCTTCGTGTTGATGTTCCCTATTTCGATGATGGTTTAGTAAACGATGATTTCAACACAAGAACGGTAGAGCTTCTCGAAGCTAATGGAAAAGATTTACAAGGAGCGAGAGTTGGTAAGGCTATAAAAAGTCAAGTCCATTTTTCTCCTAGATTAGGGTTTTCTTGGGACGTAGGAGGTAATAAATCAACTCAAGTAAGAGGTGGTGTAGGAGTCTTTACGTCTAGAATTCCTTTGGCTTGGCCAGGAGGAGCCTATAACAATAACGGCTTAACTGCAGGATTCGTTGATGAAAGAGCAATAGATGGAGATATATTTTTTAATGGAGATCCCTTCAATCAGCCTGTACAGCCAGGAGCTGAGCCAGGAACAGGAGCAAGAGGTGGACAAATAGATATCTTTTCCCCGGACTTCAAATTACCTCAGGTCGCTAAGTATAACATTGCAGTAGATCAAAAACTACCAGTATGGGGTTTAATCGCTTCCGGAGAATTTCTATATAATGACGTTTTAAATGCGATCTTTTATGAGAACCTAAACGTTAGAGGCCCTGTAGGAAATCTTAATGGAGCAGACAATAGACCTTATTACAATAGACGTGACTTGATAGATGATGCTTATTCTAATATCATTTTAGGCTCAAATACAAGTGAAGGCTATTCTTATAACGCTACGTTCAAACTAACAAAGCCTTTTGAAAACGGTTTCGCAGGTCAATTGGCCTACACTTATGGTGAGTCTTATAATGTTTTTGAAGGAACCTCTTCTCAAAACTCATCACAGTGGAGAAATTTAGAAACGGTAAACGGTAAAAATGCAAACCCAGGTATTCAACGTTCTAACTTTGCATTAGGATCTAGAATCACAGCTAACATGAGTTATGAGTATGAGTGGAATGACAATGTAAAAAGTACTGTTTCCTTATTTTATGCTGGTGAAGAAGGGTCTCCATTTACCTATGTATACAATAACAGACCGTCAAACCTTCTTAATGATGATTCAAGAGACAACGCTTTAATTTATATTCCTAGAGATGCTTCTGAAATCAATTTGGTTCCAATAATTGCAGAAGCTGAAGATGGTACTGAATTTGTAAGTGCTACTCCAGCAGAACAATGGGAAGCTTTAAATAGCTATATTGAAAGCAGCGATTATTTAAAAGAGCGAAGAGGACAATACGCTGAGCGTAATGGCGAAAGAGGGCCATGGAGTCATATTGTAGACCTTAAATTTTTACAAGACTTTAGTATGGACTTAAATGATAAGAAACATACGTTTCAACTCTCTTTTGATATTTTCAACTTCACAAATTTAATAAACAAGGATTGGGGTCGTAGACCATTTATTCCTGGTGGTGTTGGAATATTAAGTGTAGAAGAAGGTGGTCCAGATCCCGCGTTTAGTTTTAATTCTGATCAATTTCAAACTGAAGCAGATATTGAAAACTTTGATGATTCAGGAATCCTATCTTCAAGATGGCAAATGCAAGTTGGTGTGAGGTATATCTTCAACTAAACAACTTAAGAATTTATATTTTAAAGGGGCTATCTCATACCATTGAGATAGCCCCTTTTTTTTATCTTATTTTGTCTCACGACTAGTATCTCAATTTTCTCACGTTATGATAAGAGGCTGATTTTTCACAATTAATTCAAATTTGTTGGTGCTTACATTTGGTTTTTTCTTGTAATTTTATCCGAACTTATGATTAACAAGCGCCTCCTTATTAAAAACCTACTTGCCCATAATGGGGAAAATAGCTTCTACGATAATAAATTACTTATAAACATAGGGAGTAAAGAGGGAAAAGCTAAATTCTTAAAACACGTGTGTTCCCTTTCTAATACCAATCCAATAAGTAATAGTTACATCGTTATTGGGATTGAAGATGAAAGCAATAAAATCGTTGGGGTTGACTTTTTTGATGACAGTAAAATCCAAAATTTAGTGAATGCCTATTTAGAACACCCACCAATCGTGTCTTACGAAAACATCCAATTTCCCCATTTGCCAGATGATAAGGTGGTGGGGCTCGTGAGCATTCGTCCCAAAAGAGATCAAAGCATATGCGCTCTGCGTAAAAATATCTGGAAGTATTGGGGAGGTACTGTTTTTATGAGAGAAGGAAGTATTAGCAAGCCTAAGGTATTTGATATTGAAATAAAAGATATCAATTCTGAAATTGTTGCTGCTATTGAACAAAACTCACAGAATAATATTGAATTAACTCTAGACAGTTTTCATGATTTCCTTTTAAACAGTAAAGACTTCAATCCAAGATATAAAGTCTTTAAAGAATACTTTGTCTTATGCTGGGCGGGAAAGCCAAAAACCGTTGGTGATAAAACCTTTTATTCTAGGGTCAACATTCAGTTGATCAATGAGCAAGTCAAGTTGTTTTATTCTGATTTGGATGAAGTTGAAATTCAATATGATGAAGATAAGTTTCAAATTATTGAATACGTACATTTGGGTCTTCAAAATCGATTCAATTATTACCCTTTAGAAAAAGTCATGATCCATTTCAGAGATAATATGCATTACGATATCGAATCCAAGCTTATGTTTGAGCCCCCTCAATTTGATCAAAAAACGCTAAGGCATTATCTCAACCATAATGACAGTCTCTTAAAAAAGCTTAAAAACAAGGTCGCCTTAAATTCAGCAGAAAAAAGAGAGCTTGTTAATTTGTCTACGATTTATCTCATCGCTTATCTCAATGGTTTTGCTTCTTCCTTAGAAAAGCTGGAGGAGGCCAAGCCTTTATTAAAGGCAGCACATCCTAAAGCTTATCAACGGCTAAAAGACAATTTAAGAATTTTACGAAAAATAAAATACAACTAGAATGAGTAGGACACTGGCGATAGGAGATATACACGGAGGTTTTAAGGCTTTAATTCAAGTCTTAGATCGCGCCAAAGTGACGAGACAAGATCGATTAATTTTCCTTGGCGATTACGTCGATGGATGGAGTGAGACTCCAGAACTTCTTTCGTACCTCATCCAATTGAAGGAAGAGCGAGACTGTATATTCATAAGGGGGAACCATGATGACCTTGTACTCGGTTGGTTTAAGACTGGCAATTCCAATCCCAAATGGTTACAACATGGAGGAGACAGCACGATAAAAGCTTACGAAACCGTAAATCCAACTTTAAAAAATCTCCATCACCGATTTTTAGAAAACCTCACCAATTACCATATCGATAGTCAAAACCGACTTTTTTTGCACGCGGGGTTTGCCAACATGCATGGCCCAGCTTCAGAATTTCATTCCAATACAGTATATTGGGATAGAACGCTCTGGGAAATGGCCTTAGCTATGGATACGTCTTTAACACCCAGCGACCTCACTTATCCAGATCGCTTAAAGTTATTTAATGAAATTTATATTGGCCATACGCCCACCACACGCATTGGAGAAACTAAACCCATGAACTTGGCTAATCTTTGGAATATCGATACTGGAGCAGCTTTTAAAGGCCCTATAAGTTTGGTGGACATCGACTCTAAGCAGGTGTGGCAAAGTGATCCTGTACATGAATTATATCCTCAGGAAACCGGCCGCAATTAGGGGTTTAAAACTGCTTTAATTTTGTCTTTAATTTTTTTGGAAGAAATGCCTGCAAGATCGTAAAGCTCTTTGGTATCTCCTTGTTCAATAAATTTATCTGGAATGCCGAGCTTATGAATACCACCTTTATAAGAAGAGGTTTGAGCATAGTCCAATACTGCATCTCCAAACCCTCCTTTAATGCATCCATCTTCAATAGTGATGATATTTTCGAAACGGTCAAAAACTGACTGAAGGAGCGTCTCGTCCAGCGGTTTTAAAAATCTTAGGTCGTAATGCGCTATGCTGAAGGACTTATCGAGAGTATTTAAGGCCTCTTCAACCTCACTCGAAATACTGCCGAGGCTTAAAACAGCAAGGTCTTTTCCATTTCTAAGTTTTAGGCCTTTGCCTATCTCTATGGCTTTAAAGTCTTGTTGCCAATCTTTCACCGTTCCTCTACCTCTAGGATACCGAATAGCAATAGGATGCTTTAAACCTTTAGAGGCTGTATAAAGCATCTGACGCAGGTCAATAGCATTGCTTGGAGCACACACAATCATATTTGGAATAGAGCGTAAGAAGGCCAAATCGTAAACTCCATGATGAGTTGCGCCGTCGTTGCCTACCAAACCCGCTCTATCTATGCAAAAGATAACTGGTAAATTTTGAAGCGCTACATCGTGAATCACTTGATCGTAGGCCCGTTGTAAAAATGTGGAATAGATCGTGCAAAAGACCTTATGGCCTTGTGTAGCCATACCTGCTGAAAGTGTCACCGCATGCTGCTCCGCTATACCCACATCGAAAGCTCTGTCTGGAAATTCCTCCATCATGAATTTTAGGGAACTTCCCGTAGGCATTGCTGGCGTAATTCCTACAATAGAGATGTCTTTTCTGGCAAGCTCCAATAGAGTGAGTCCAAAAACATCTTGAAATTTTGGAGGTAAGCCTTCATTATTCTTAGGCAAGACTTCTCCGGTTGTTTTGTCAAATTTCCCTGGAGCGTGATAACGCACTTGGTCGTCTTCAGCTTGCTTTAAGCCTTTGCCTTTTTTGGTAATAATATGAAGAAGCTTAGGCCCTTTTATGGTTTTAAGGCGCTCAAAAACTTTGAGAAGCTCAGGTAAATCGTGACCATCTATAGGCCCTTCGTAGCTAAAGTTAAGCGCTTCTATAATATTGTCTTGTGGTGGTTTTTTACCGATTTTAGCTTTGGTCAAATAGGTTTTAAGCGCTCCAACACTAGGATCAATTCCTATAGCATTGTCGTTGAGAATCACAAGCAAGTTGGTGTTAGTCACCCCAGCATGGTTAAGGCCTTCAAAAGCCATCCCAGAAGCTATGGAAGCATCACCTATCACAGCAATGTGTTGCTTATCAAAATCTCCTTTTAATTGTGAAGAAATGGCCATGCCTAAGGCTGCAGAAATAGAAGTGGAGCTATGGCCTACGCCAAAAGTATCGTACGGGCTTTCGTCGCGTTTGGGAAATCCGCTAATGCCATTCAGTTTTCGATTGGTGCCGAACACCTCCCGGCGTCCAGTTAATATTTTATGGCCGTAGGCTTGGTGACCCACATCCCAAACCAACAAATCCTCAGGGGTATTAAAACAATAGTGTAAGGCGATGGTGAGTTCAATAACCCCAAGGCTGGCGCCCAAGTGACCTTCTTTGGTAGAAACGATATCGATGATGAATTCTCGAAGTTCTCTAGCCAATTGTTCAAGCTGACTGGGCTCCAACTGCCTTAAGTCTTTAGGCGAATTGATGTTAGAAAGTAATTCTAAATGCATGTTGCAAAGTTACCAATAAGAAATTGTATTTTCGATAGGTATGAATTATTGATTATAAAAATTTGAAGAGATGAAGTTTTAAACAAAAAGGTTCTCACTTAATCAAAATAGATATATTGTAAAGTCATAAAAACACCTCTTTTTTCCTATGCTAACTCCTTTTGACGACCATTATTTTATGAAGAAAGCTTTGCAAGAAGCTCAATTGGCTTTTGATAAAGGCGAAATCCCTGTGGGAGCCGTGGTGACCCACAACAACCAGATTATCGCTAGAAGTCACAATCTTACCGAGCAACTCACCGATGTAACCGCCCACGCCGAGATGCAGGCCATAACCGCTGCTGCTAATCATATTGGAGGCAAGTATTTGAGAGGCTGTACACTGTATGTCACTCTGGAGCCCTGCCAAATGTGTGCCGGCGCTTTGTATTGGAGTCAGTTATCAAGATTGGTGTTTGCTGCTCCCGACGAGAGGCGGGGGTACATAACTCTGGGAACACAGCTGCATCCTAAAACCAAAGTCGATCATGGTCTTTTAGAAGAAGAAGCCTCCATACTTTTAAAAACCTTCTTTATTCAAAAACGCAATATGAATTGAAGTGGTTTGTATATCCATTTAGTTTCCAATCGTTGAACTGCTAGTTATTATTAGCTTGTCAAATAGTCTCTCTCCGAAATATCTCCTATTGAGTTTACAAATGAACTCATCGAGATATAACTGAAGATACTTTCGCCTTATTTTATAAAACTTCTGTAGGTCTATTTTTGCGTTTCCAATTGCAATGTGCATCCATTTAAGTGTTTCCTTTGTCAGCTGTTTGCTAGACTTTCCAGTGTTATGACTACTTACGACATCTGCTGTATTTATATATGATGTGCTTTCATCTAAAAACACAATGAATTTTCCTCTTTCAATAGTCCTTTTTAGCATTTGATCAGTGCTCGTTTAGCCCCGAATATGTTCGGAGTACTATTTTAAATAACACCTTTGATATATAAAATACAAGAAGTGGAGTTAGAAGAAAAAGCTAGAGATTCTATCATTTTTAGAACAACTAGGAATCGTCAAAATGAGACTTAAATATAGTTTGAGTTTTTTCATTTCCTCTATATAATTCATAACAAACAATTTGATAAGTTCTCCATCGGTGAAACTCAAAATGTTGAAAATAAAGTTTTGATGTTTAATCAACATTATCGATTATTTCTATTTGCTGATCTAAGAGACTTTAAAGACTTTTATCAAGACCTACCTGTTACAGGTTTTTATAGCTTTCAACATTCAAACTTTGTCACTTTTTAACCTGCCTTTGCCAGAAAACAGGCCGTGTTTTAGGATCTTCTATGCGAGGACCTTCTAAGCGATTTGATTCATCTAAGGTTTAGATGCTGAAACAAGTTCAGCATGACAAACTAGTTTAGAGAAAATGCTGAAAAACCTTAACCAAGCCTTTACTGAGTTTATCGAAGAATCGAAACGCTCAGTTCAACACAATCTTCTTAAATACAAAAAACCCCTGTTGATTAAAACAGGGGTTTTATAATCAATAAAATCACCATAGAAACTATAATTCAGTGTAGCCCATATTATAAAAGGTAAAGGCAAAAATATCTGCGTATTCTTGGATAATTTTTGAAGTTGGTTTACCCGCACCGTGTCCAGCATCGGTTTCTATTCGAATCAAAGTAGGGGCGTCTCCTGCTTGTTTACTTTGTAATTCAGCAGCAAACTTAAAACTATGCGCTGGCACTACTCTATCATCATGGTCTCCAGTAGTCACTAGAGTAGCTGGATATTCTGTACCGTCTTTAACGCTGTGTAATGGAGAATAGCCTTTTAGGTATTCGAACATTTCAGAACTGTCTTGAGACGTTCCATAATCATAAGCCCATCCAGCACCTGAGGTAAAAGTATGATAACGTAACATATCCAGAACGCCTACCGCTGGTAAAGCAACTCTCATTAAGTCTGGCCGTTGAGTCATTGTGGCTCCTACTAGAAGACCTCCGTTAGATCCTCCGCGAATCGCCAATTTATTTGATGACGTATAGTTTTCAGCAATAAGATATTCAGCAGCAGCAATAAAATCATCAAAGACATTTTGCTTTTTCATTTTAATTCCTGCATTGTGCCATTCTTTTCCGTATTCACCTCCACCTCGTAAATTAGCCACAGCGTAAATACCTCCATTTTCTAACCATACTGTATTTGCAGTACTAAAAGACGGCGTTAATGAAATATTGAATCCTCCATATCCATAAAGCATCGTTGGGTGAGTTCCATCCAATTCAATCCCCTTTTTATGAGTGATGATCATTGGGATTTTAGTCCCGTCCTTGGACGTGTAAAATACTTGCTTACTTTCGTAGGCCTCCGTATCAAAATCGATATCTGGTTTTTGATACACCACGTAAGTTCCATTTTCAGGAGCAAACTTGTAAATGGTCCCTGGAGTAGTATAATTTGTAAAAGAAAAGTAAATGTCTTTCGCTTCTTTTTTACCACCAAAACCTCCAACAGATCCTACACCTGGTAATTCAATATCTCTCAGTAATTCACCTTCGTAGTTGTATTGCTTTACTTGAGAAACCGCATCTACCATATATTCTGCAAAGAAATATCCAGCACCTGTAGAAGGAGACAAAACATGTTCCGTTTCAGGAATAAAATCTTCCCAGTTTTCAGGCTGAGGTGCACTTGCCTCCACAGTCACAATCTTTTTATTGGGGGCGTCTTTATCTGTCACCATAAATAATTTACTATCTTCATTTTCAATCACATAAACATCGTTATCGTAATTATCGACAACCTCTATAAAACCTGAATCTGGATTGGTCAAGTCTTTAATCATCAACTTATTACCCGAAGTAGATTTGGATGCAGAAATCACCAAATACCTATCGTCCTCTGTTACATTTCCAGAAACATACCTATGCTTTTCTGCTTCAGTTGCTCCAAAAATAACTTCATCTCCACTCTGAGGGGTTCCCATGGTATGGAAATACAATTTATGCTGATCTGTTTTTGCAGAGAGTTCGCTCCCTTCTGGCTTATCATAACTAGAATAGTAAAAGCCCTCATTTCCTTTCCAAGACACCCCACTAAACTTGACGTCCACTAGCGTATCTTCTTTTCTATCCATAGTTTCAGTATCGAGGACGATTATTTTTCTCCAATCGCTACCACCTTCAGAAATAGAATAGGCGAGAGTTTCACCATCTTCAGTAAAACTCATTCCAGCGAGTGAAGTCGTTCCATCGTCGCTAAAGGTATTCGGGTCTAAAAACACCTCTGCATTTACTATGGAGTCCTCATTTTTATAGCGGTAAAAGACATATTGGTTTTGTAAACCATCATTTTTGGAAAAGTAAGTATACTTACCACGCTCAAAAGGAGCGCCTATTTTTTCATAATTCCACACTTTAGACAAACGCTCTTTCAGCTTGTTTCTGAAGGGAATGCTATCCAAATAATCGAAGGTAACGTCATTTTGGGCTTTCACCCAGTCTTCAGTTTCTGCGCTTCGGTCATCTTCCAACCAACGGTAAGGATCTTTCACTTCAGTATCAAAATACGCGTCCACCGTATCGACTTGTTTTGTTTCTGGATATGTCAAATTTGCTTGATTTTTTTCACCTTCATTGCAAGATGCCAAGAGACATAAAGCTGCAAGAGGTAATACTATTTGTTTCATAGAAAAATGATTTTGTCGTAAATATAATCAAACAAAATCATATGCTTTTTAGCGCTTTTATTTACTCTGAATTTAATGCAGCCAGCTTTGATGTTTTTTGATATCAAACTTAAAAGCTGGAGTATAACACAAAGGCTTTTCCAAAAAAAAGAAAAGCCCTTGTGGTCATTATCGTCTTAAATCTTATACTTTGAAGCGCTTTTCTAAAAGGTACTCAGCGATTTGTATCGCATTGGTCGCTGCTCCTTTTCTAAGGTTATCTGAAACGATCCAAAGATTTAAAGCATTGTCGCGCGTGAAGTCTCTTCGTATCCTACCAACAAAGACATCGTTTTTGCCTTCAGCATAGATAGGCATTGGATATGTATTCACCTGCGGGTTGTCTTGAAGGGTAATCCCACCGGTTTCACTTAAAAGCTTTCTGATATCAATAACTTCAAAAGCTTTTTTAAATTCGATGTTAACCGATTCTGAATGACCGCCAACCACAGGGATTCTAACTGCTGTAGCAGCTACTTTGATGCTATCATCCGACAGGATTTTTTTGGTTTCGTTAGTCAACTTCATTTCTTCTTTGGTATAGTCGTTGTCTAAAAAAACGTCACAATGTGGAATTGCATTTTTATGAATAGGATAAGGATAGGCCATCTCACCAGCTTTACCTGCATATTCATTCTCCAATTGTCGCACTGCTTTTATCCCAGTACCTGTAATAGATTGGTAAGTAGAAATAATTACACGATCTATTTGATAGGCTTTGTGCAAGGGCTGTAAAGCCATCACTAACTGGATTGTAGAACAGTTGGGGTTAGCGATAATCAAGTCTTCCTCTGTAATTTCTGAAGCGTTTATTTCTGGAACTACTAGCTTCTTGGTAGGATCCATTCGCCAAGCGGAAGAATTATCAATAACGGTTGTACCCACCTCTGCAAATTTTGGAGCCCACTCTTGTGAGGTTTCACCACCAGCAGAAAACAAAGCAATCTCTGGTTTTCGGTTCACTGCGTCTTGAAGGCCTACAACGGTGTAAGATTTTTCTTTGTACATGATTTTTTTTCCGACTGACTTTTCTGAAGCCACTGGAATTAATTCAGTTAAAGGAAAATTACGCTCCGCTAAAATCTGGAGTACCACTTGGCCTACCATACCGGTAGCGCCGACGACAGCTACTTTCATTTGTTTGTGTTTAAGTAATTTATAAAGCAGCAAAAGTATACTTTTGAAGGAAGGGATCTCCTTGTTTTGGAAATTATTAGGAGCAATTCAAAGTTCTATAAGCTAAAGAATTAGCTATTTCAAATGGACTTGAGTACTTTTGCAAAAAATTTAGCATTGAATTACTTATCAGTTGAAGAAATTTCTAAGTCATACGGCTTACTTGTATTGTTTGAAAACTTGTCTTTTGGCATCAGCCAAGGCCAAAAAATCGCTCTTATTGCCAAAAATGGAACCGGTAAAACTACTTTACTAGATATTGTTTCTGGAATAGGAGTCCCAGATAATGGACAGGTGGTCTATAGAAAAGGTGTTAAAGTCGGGGTTCTTCCTCAAGAACCTGACCTTGACCCAAAATTGACTGTTGAGGAAACTATACTTACCTCTGATAATGAGGTTTTGAGAATCATCAGTGCTTATGAAAAGGCTCTACAAAATCCTGAAGACGCAGATGCTTATCAAAGCGCTTTCGACCAAATGGAAGCCAAGCAAGCTTGGGATTTTGAAACGACTTACCGACAAATCCTTACCAAACTGAAGTTAGATGACCTCTCTAAGAAAGTAGGAGACCTCTCTGGAGGTCAAAAAAAGCGTTTGGCCCTAGCCAATTTGTTATTGGACAAACCAGACCTGCTTATTCTTGATGAGCCAACCAACCACTTGGACTTGGAAATGATAGAATGGCTCGAGGAATTTCTAAAGACCGAAAACCTTACTTTATTTATGGTTACCCACGATAGGTATTTTCTAGACCGTGTTTGTAACTATATTTTGGAACTAGAGGACAAAACTCTATATAGCTATAAAGGCAACTACAGTTATTATATAGAGAAACGTGCTGAACGTATTGAAGTAGAGCAAACCACAACAGCAAAAGCAAAACAGCTCTATAAAAAAGAGTTGGACTGGATGAGAAGACAGCCTAAGGCTAGAACGACCAAATCCAAATCTAGAATCGAAAGTTTTGGGGAAATAAAAGATCGAGCTGGCAAACGTAGAAACGACCACAAGGTAGAGTTGGAGATTAATATGGAACGTTTGGGATCTAAGGTTCTAGAAATGCATCACGTGTCTAAAGGCTTTGAAGACAAGTTTCTTTTTGAAGATTTTGATTACATCTTCAAGAAAAATGAGCGAATAGGCGTTATTGGTAAAAACGGTACTGGTAAATCTACATTTTTGAACGTCTTGACAGGTAAGTTAGCCCCAGATCAGGGTAAAGTTATCCATGGAGAAACTTTAAAAATCGGTTATTACACTCAAGATGGTATTAAGGCTAAAGAAGGTCAAAAAGTAATAGAAGTGATAAGAGATTATGGCGACTATATCCCTCTTAATAAGGGGCGACAAATTTCTGCTCAGCAACTTTTAGAAAAGTTTTTATTTGATCGTAAAAAACAATATGATTTTGTAGAGAAGCTAAGCGGTGGAGAAAAAAAACGCTTATACTTATGTACGGTATTGATTCAAAATCCTAATTTTTTAATTTTGGATGAACCTACTAATGACTTAGACATTGTGACCTTAAATGTTCTCGAAAACTTCCTTTTAGACTTCCCTGGATGCTTAATTGTGGTGAGTCACGACAGGTATTTTATGGATAAAATAGTGGATCATTTATTTGTCTTTGGTGAAGGAAAAGTAACTGATTTCACTGGAAATTATTCTGACTACAGGGATATAAAGGCCTTGGAACTTGAAGCTAAATACGAGGAGAGCAGCCAAAGTTCTTCGGAATCTCCAAGTAAACCAAAACCTGTTTCAGACCAAAAAAGCAGCCTTAGCTTTAATGAGCAAAAGCTTTATAAAAAACTGGAAAAGGGAATTCATTCTCTAGAGAACAGAAAAGAAAAGCTCGAAGCTGATTTCCTTAGAGAGTTGAACGCGAAGGAGGTTAAAGATAAAACGATCGAGTTACAGGACATCCAAAAAGAGCTGGAATCAAAAACAGAACAGTGGTTTGAATTATCTATGAAAATTGAGGGATAGAAAAGTCTTTTAATTAATCTTACTCTGGTTTGAACTTAATTTTGGTAATCTATAAGAACTGAATACGATATAAGGAAAGTTGTAAATCATGTGGTTCAAAATAAAGGCGTATTTAAAATTTTTGTGGCATTCCAAAAACCAACATGGCATACATTCTCCCTTTGTTTATAAATTAATCACTCAGTGCTTTTATAATAAGCACTATTTTAAAGCCTATGGGATTTGGTCCAATGCACAAAGAAAAAGTTTAGAATCCAAAGAGATTCTTGAAGTTGAAGATTTTGGGGCGAAATCAAAAGTTTTCGAGAGGAATAGGAGACCTGTCTCTAAAATTGCTGAACAGGTTTCGATAACAAAGAAGCGAGCTCGACTAATGATCCGCCTTGTCGATTATCTTTCTATAGAAAAAGCACTAGAACTGGGGACTTCTATTGGACTTGGGAGTTTCAGTATTGCAGGAAATGGAAAAACCAGTTTGACAACAGTAGAGGCCTGTCGAGAAACTTCTTCTTTTGCAAGGCAACTTTTTAAAAGTGAAGGCCTTGAAAATATTTCTGCAATATCTTCTTCATTTTCTGAGTATCTGTCAGGCTTTGGCTCTAGCGAGAATCTTGAACAGGCAAATTCAAAAAATAAGTTTGATTTGGTTTTTATAGACGCACATCACGATGGCAAGATCACCTTGAACTATTTTGAACGCCTATTAGCCCATAAACACAACGATAGCCTTTTTATTTTCGATGACATTCATTTGTCACCTTCTATGGAAGTAGCCTGGGAGCAGATAAAAGTTCATAAGGACGTAAAAGTCACCATCGATACCTTTCAGTGGGGGCTTGTATTTTTTAGACAGGAACAAGTCAAACAAGATTTTGTAATCCGTGTTTGATTTTAAAATCAATTTAAAACTCATTAACTTTATTAAAATTTGAATCATGCTCGAGCAATTTTCACCAGACTTACAATTTATCATAGTCATTGTGATTTTGGCAATTCTATTTTTAGCGGTGTTCTTAAACAATAAGAAAAACAAAAAGAAACACTACGGCCGAAAAAACAGAAACTTTAGAAGAAATTTCTACGATAAAAAACAAAACAAAAAAGAAGCTTAAAAAGCTACCTCTCATAGCTCTAGGACTTATAAATTTAAGTTTTTCTATTACCTTTGTGACGTATGACAAAAGCTGAAATTAAAAAACACTTTTCCAAAAGTCCAATAATCAAAGAGTTAAGTGAAACTCTTTTGTCCGGAGAAAAGAAACAGATTTTCATCAAAGGTTTAATAGGTTCTGCGGTCTCTTTTGTGCAAGCCGAAAGTTTTTTGAAGTCTGAGCGTCCTTTTTTGTTGGTCTTTAACGACAAAGAAGAAGCCGCATACCATCTTAACGATCTCGAGCAGCTCGTCGATGAAAAAAACGTTCTTTTCTACCCTGGAAGTTATAGACGACCTTACCAAATTGAGGAAACCGATAATGCAAATATCCTGCTGAGGTCTGAAGTTCTTAACCGAATCAATTCTAGAAAGAAATCATCCATTATAGTAACTTATCCAGAGGCTATCTTTGAAAAAGTAGTCACCAAAAAAGAACTGGATCGCACGGTTTTGAAAATAAATCTCAAAGATGAGCTATCGATTGACTTTGTTAATGAAGTTCTATTTGACTACAATTTTAAACGTGTTGATTTTGTAACAGAACCTGGAGAATTTTCTGTAAGAGGAGGCATTATAGATGTGTTTTCATTCAGTAATGATGAACCTTATAGAATAGAGTTTTTTGGGGATGAAATCGATAGCATACGAGCATTTGATGTGGAAACCCAATTATCCACCAAGCAAAAGAAGAGAATCGACATCATGCCCAATGTTGAGAAAAAGCAGCTAGATGAAGTCCGCCAAACCTTCTTGGAATATATCAGTCATAACACGGTGGTCTTTATCAAAAATGTAGACGTCCTGTCGCAAACGATTGATGATTTATTTTCAAAAGCTGAAAAGGCTTTTTCTAAACTCTCTACAGATATAAAACACAGTGAGCCTAATGAATTATTTTCTAAAGGCGAGCTGCTCAAAAAACAGTTACTTGAGTTTACAAGTGTTGAATTTGGAACACAAGCTTTTTTAAAACCCAATCAAACCTTTATCTACCCTACGAGCCCTCAACCCTCCTTCAATAAGAAGTTTGATCTGCTTATAGAGGATTTGAATAGCAAGCACCATAAAGGCTACGAGAATTATATTCTTTGCACTAGTGAACAACAGGCCAAACGTTTTAAAGATATTTTTGAAGACCAAGACGATGACGTCCATTATATAACCTTGGTGCTTTCCATGCACGAAGGCTTTATAGATGAAACCAATAAATTGGTATGTTATACAGACCACCAAATCTTCGACCGGTATCATAAATTTCATCTAAAAAACGGCTATGCCAAGAAGCAGGCTATTACCTTAAAAGAATTAACCAGTTTAGAAATTGGGGATTATGTGACTCATATAGACCATGGAATTGGAAAATTTGGTGGGTTACAGAAAATAGACGTCGAGGGGAAATTCCAAGAAGCTGTAAAGTTGTTTTATGGAGACCGAGATATTCTCTATTTAAGCATTCATTCTTTACACAAAATTTCAAAATTTAACGGGAAGGATGGTAAGGCCCCTCAAGTCTACAAATTAGGAAGTAAAGCTTGGAAAAGTCTTAAGAATAAGACCAAAGCTAGAGTAAAGAAAGTAGCCTTTGACCTTATAAAATTATATGCCAAACGAAAGTTGGAAAAGGGATTTCAATATGGACCAGATTCTCATTTACAACATGAACTGGAAGCCTCTTTTATCTATGAAGATACGCCAGATCAAGGCATAGCTACACAAGATGTAAAGAGCGACATGGAAAAAGAACAACCCATGGATCGCTTAGTCTGTGGGGATGTAGGTTTTGGAAAAACAGAAATCGCTATCCGTGCAGCTTTTAAGGCTGTAGATAATGGTAAGCAAGTTGCTGTTTTGGTTCCCACTACAATTTTAGCCTTTCAGCATCATAAAACATTTACTGAGCGATTATCAGAATTTCCAGTCACTGTAGATTACCTCAACCGCTTTAGAACTACTAAAGAGCGTAAATCTGTTTTGGAAGGCCTCGAAGACGGTAGTGTGGACATTGTAATAGGTACTCACCAACTCGTTAGTAAAGCTGTAAAGTTCAAAAATTTGGGACTTCTCATCATTGATGAGGAGCAAAAATTTGGGGTGACCGTAAAAGATAAATTGAAAACTATTAAGGCTAATGTAGATACTCTTACCCTTACAGCTACTCCTATACCAAGAACCCTTCAGTTTAGCCTGATGGCTGCCAGAGATTTATCGACCATCAAAACCCCTCCTCCAAACCGCTATCCTATAGAAACCCATGTCATTCGATTTTCTGAAGACCAGATCCGAGATGCCGTGTCCTATGAAATCGAAAGGGGTGGGCAAGTCTTTTTTATCAATAATCGTATTGAAAACATAAATGAAGTTGCTGGACTCATCCAACGGTTGGTTCCTGATGCTAAAATTGGCATTGGACATGGACAAATGGAAGGAAAGAAACTCGAAAACCTGATGTTGCAGTTCATGAACAACGAGTTTGATGTGCTTGTCTCAACTACAATTATAGAAAGCGGTCTAGACGTTACCAACGCCAATACTATTTTTATTAATAGTGCTAATAATTTCGGCATGTCAGATTTACACCAAATGCGTGGGCGTGTGGGAAGAAGCAATAAAAAAGCTTTTTGTTATCTTATCACTCCACCCCTAACGATGATGACCGACGATGCTAAAAAGCGACTTTCAGCGTTAGAACAGTTTTCTGATTTGGGGAGCGGCATCAATATCGCTATGAAAGATTTAGAAATCCGTGGAGCAGGAGATTTGCTAGGAGGTGAGCAAAGTGGATTTATTTCGGATATTGGTTTTGATACGTATCAGAAAATATTGAACGAGGCCATTCAAGAATTAAAAGATAATGAGTTCAAATCTGTATACGAAGAAGAAAACGTAGAAGAGGATCAGGTGTTTGTGAAGGACGCTCAGATCGATACTGACTTTGAGATTTTATTCCCAGATAACTATATCAATAGCATAAAAGAACGCTTGAATTTATACACCAAATTAAATTCTATTCAAGATGAAGATGGGCTTGCCAATTTTGAAAATGAATTGATGGATCGGTTTGGAGATTTGCCAAAAGAAGCTCGAGATTTAATCAACAGTGTAAGATTAAAATGGATTGCAGCCAATATTGGACTTGAAAAATTAATTTTGAAAAAAGGTAAAATGATAGGTTATTTCCTCTCTAATCAAGATTCAGAATTTTATAATTCCAGGCGCTTCAGAAGTGTCCTTCACTATGTACACTCGCATCCACGCCAATGCCAGATGAAGGAAAAGCAAACTAGAAATGGCTTGCGTCTGCTGCTTACGTTTGAACACGTTAAAACTGTCGATAAAGCTATAGGCTTGCTTCAACCCTTTGAACAAAAAGAAGTAGCTAAAGTCTAAAATTAATTCACTTCCTTTAGAAGATTAACAAGACTTTCCCTCCAATGAGGAATTCCTATAGCAAAAGTAGATAAGGCTTTAGACTTATCAAGAACGCTAAATTTTGGTCTTTTTGCCTTTGTTGGATACGAAAACGTGGCTTGTAAACTTATCTCTTGTGTAAGGTTTTTTTCTTCCAAAATCAATCTTGCAAAATCGTACCAAGTGGCTTCTCCTTTATTGCTGTAATGGTAAAGGCCATAGTCTGTAGAATCCGTTTGGATTAAATGGAGAATAAATTTTGCTAAGTCGTTGCCATTGGTTGGTGTTCCTATTTGCTCGGTAGTGATATTTAAGGAATGTTGACTTGCGGCTTTTTTTAATATAGTATTGAAAAAATTATGACCAAATTCTGAGTATAGCCAACTCGTCCTCAACATAAAATAAGAGTTCATTGTTGAAGTAATATAAGTCTCTCCCTGAAATTTTGAAGCGCCATAGACATTGATAGGATTTTCATTATCGCTCTCATGATAAGGGCGGTTTTTTAAACCGTTAAAAACATAATCTGTAGAGATGTGTATAAGTTTAGTTTTAAATTTTTCACACAATTTAGCGAGGTTATGAACCGCTTCAGCGTTCACTTGAAAAGCTGATTTTTCATTATCTTCTGCTCCCTCTACATTGGTATAAGCTGCGCAGTTAACACAAAAATCTGGCTGATGTTTTTCAAAATAAAGAGTCAGGGTCTCTTCTTGAGTAAGGTCTAAGCTTTTTAAGGTTTCAAACTTAAAATCAAATACAGTTAGAGATTTAGCCTGCTTTTGGAGACATTGTCCTAATTGCCCATTGGATCCTGTAACAAGTATTTTCATAACTTTAAATAAGCATCTAGTGAAGGTAAATTCTGATCTTTTTCAGAAACAATTTGATCGTCTTTAGGAATTTTCCAATCAATATTCAAGGCTTTATCATTGAAAACTATTCCACTTTCTGAAGCTTTATTGTAAAAATTATCACATTTATAGTCGAAAACAACTTCATTAGAAAGGCTAGTAAACCCATGAGCAAATCCTCTGGGGACAAACAGCTGGTGATTGTTTTCTCCCGAAAGGAGATAACTAAACTGTTTGAGGTAGGTTGAAGAGTTTGGGCGCATATCCACCACCACATCTAAAACCTCCCCTTTAGCGACTCTTATCAATTTAGCTTGAGCAAATTCTCCTTCTTGAAAATGCAAGCCTCGTATAGTTCCATATTGGGAGATCGACTGATTGTCTTGAACAAATACAATGTCTAGGCCTGTATTTTTTTTGAAGTCTTTAGAATTGAAAGTTTCAAAAAAACTTCCTCTTTCGTCTTCAAAAACCTTGGGTTCTATAATAAAACAATCGTTTAAAGGCGTTTGTTTACAAATCATTTATTCTGGATTTATATTTTTAGAATAACCACTTTTTAGAAAAGGTTCTGTTATTTTTTTAAGTTGATCTTTAGAAATATAACCCATCTTATAAGCTGTTTCTTCAATAGACCCTATTTTAAGACCTTGACGTTCTTCTATAACCTCAACAAATTGCGAGGCTTGCATCAATGAGTTAAAAGTTCCTGTATCTAACCATGCCGTTCCTTTATCCAAAATACTAACATTCAATTTTCCTTTTTCCAGATAAGCGTTATTCACATCTGTAATTTCTAGTTCTCCTCTATGACTTGGAGTTATAGATTTAGCAATATCAACCACGTCATTATCATAAAAATAAATCCCAGGCACCGCATAATTAGATTTTGGATGTTTAGGCTTTTCTTCTATAGACTTCACTTGGCCAGTAGTATCAAAATCTACAACACCATAGCGTTCTGGATCGTGCACATGGTAAGCATAAATAATTCCCCCATCTGGATTGGTATTGCCTTGAAGCAGTTGATCCAAGCCCGTTCCATAAAAAATATTATCCCCCAGAATCAAGGCAACCTTGTCATTACCTATAAAGTCTTCGGCAATGATAAAGGCTTCTGCAAGACCGTTTGGGTCGGCTTGAACAGCATATTCAAACTTGCATCCTAGAGTAGAACCGTCTCCCAATAGCTTTTTAAAAAGCGGTAAATCATTGGGTGTAGATATGATAAGGATCTCACGTATTCCTGCAGACATCAGCGTTGATAAGGGATAGTATATCATCGGTTTGTCATAAATAGGCATAAGTTGCTTACTTACTGCTAGCGTTAAGGGGTGGAGTCGAGTTCCTGACCCTCCAGCTAAAACAATTCCTTTCATAAGTTAAAGATTCAAGGGTTGGTTATACTTTTCAAGATACCACTGGACTGTTTTTTTTATACCACTTTCAAAGGTTTCATCGGCACTCCATCCTAACTTGCTTTCAATTTTACCAGCATCTATAGCATATCGAAAATCGTGACCAGGCCTGTCGGTAACATATTCAATCAAGTCCTTATAAGGCTTATTTTGAGGCTTTAATTCATCTAAAATTTCACTAATTTTGGTTGCAATGTAGATATTTTGGCGTTCATTCTTTCCTCCAATATTATAAGTCTCACCTAGTTTCCCTTTATGCAGTGCTATATATATGCCTTTACAGTGGTCATCAACATAAAGCCAGTCTCTTATGTTTTTTCCATCTCCATAAATAGGAATGGGTTGCTTTTGAATAGCCTTTCGAATAATGGTTGGGATCAATTTTTCATCATGTTGATGAGGTCCATAATTATTGGAACAATTGGTTGTAACTACGGGGAGACCATAGGTATGAAAATAACTTCTAGCAATCATATCCGAGGACGCCTTGGAAGCGCTATATGGACTGTTTGGTGCATAAGAGGTGTCTTCTGTAAATAAGCTCCCGTCATTTTCTAAAGTCCCGTAGACTTCATCTGTCGACACATGAAGAAATCTTGCCTTTTCAAATTCTTTTCTGAAATTGAAAGGAGATTCCATCCACAACAAATAAGATTGATGAAGAAGATTGAAGGTTCCTGTTATATTGGTTCTGATAAAAGCATCAGGATTAGAAATCGAATTATCTACATGAGATTCTGCAGCAAAATGAATTACCTTTTCAAACTTATATTCCTTAAATAAAGTTTCTAAAAGAGAGGCGTCACAGATATCTCCTTCTATAAAGGTATAATTATCATAATTGGAAACCTTTATATTGTTAAGGTCTCCAGCATAGGTCAATTTATCCAAATTAACAAAATGATATGTTTGTTCAGGAACCCAAAGGTTTAAAAAATTAGACCCTATAAATCCCGCCCCTCCTGTAACTAGGATAGTTGTCATATGTCCTTATTTCAAATTTTGAATAGCATCATCTATAATTTGCTCAAGAATTTTTTCAGTGATTAAATAAGTGGGCTTTACTCCTGCTGTACCTAACCCACCAGAAGCTAGTGTACTTCCTGTTTCTAGAGGATTATCACTGGCATAGTAAGCATAGCGTAATTTTACTTTAGGTGAAATGTTCCCTCTTAGTCTGGATGCCGCTTGAATCGCTTTTTGGTAATGCGCCCCTTCCATCTCTAGGCCAATGACGTTCCAAGTAGAGTCGTGGAAAAATTTCAATAAATCTCTATTTTGAAGTGAAGTCCCAAGCACAGTCACCATAGAACCATCATAGACTCTCAAGCCTTGGTCTTCAAAGTCCGATTTGGTCAATTCATTATAGAAGGGATAGTTATCTGCCGTCCCTTCAAATAAGTGAGCATCTGGAATCATTAAATCTCCTTTTCCACCTTCCAAAATCCCTGCCTTTCCCATAATAGATATGGAATCCACATTCATATAGACTGGTTTTTCCTCATCCTTATAAGGTTTCAGAAGCTCGTCCATAGTTTCGTATGCCTGCTCTCCAAAAGCGTAATCCATAACAATGATCACTGGAGCTTCTTCATTAGCATTAAGTTTTGTGTTGCCTTTATAATGACTCAACTTCGCAAGATCAAAAATTTGGACATCGATATTTGTACCGCTTTCATCATCCAAAACAATCATGCCTTCTTCTTTTGCCTTTTCAGTAACTGTACGCCTTAACGTTTTGTTTTTAGCATTACTTAACTCTTCATAGACCTCAAAAGCAGACTTTTCCTTGAGTAAGTCTTTTAAGGCCAATGGAGAAAAAAGGGTGTTCATCACACTGTGCATGTTAGCACTAACGATGTGTAATTTCCTGTGGATTAAATCGTGCTTATGTAGCGTTTTTTTGATGTTATTGGCCCAGACCTCTCCATGAATATGATGTCCTAAACGCTCCCTTACAACAGGACTGAAGGTGATAACTCGCTTGTCTCCATGAATAATTTCACGAATGGCGAGCTTCCCTAAATTATAGATAAGATGTAGGAATTTGTCAGGAGTGTCTTTGGTAGCAAACCTATCGTAAACCTGAGTAATTTCAGCAAAAGTTCGTCCCAAAATATTAGCCGTATGCGTAATAGCAATCTCTCTTTCATGCTGGCTCAACTCCACTTCCTTTAAAACTGCTGCACTTAGTTTTTCCCAGTCTCTAGAAGTATGACCTGCTTCGTTAATCACCACATTTCGCATGATTTTATGAGATTCTATAAACATAAAAGTAAGGTGAGTCAAGATATCATAAATCTCAGAGCGACCTCTGGTAATCTCGATGTTCATCTGTTCCTCATCTATCCTATAGCAATTCCTTCGCCTCTTAGGCGGAATAATGGCTTTAAAATGCGAGTTAGAGTAGCCTTCATCACTAGTTAAGTTGATAAAACTACACTCTTCAATTCCTTCTGGAAGTCGTTCAATGATATATTGAAGACCACTTAATTCGACTTTAGGCTCTGCGATTGTTCCATAAATTTCTGGTCGCAAAGTCAACAATGCTTCTCGCAAAGTTTCTCCAGAGACTCCCATTGGTTTATAAAAACCTCTAATAAAGAGGTGTCTCATTGTAATGTACATTCGCTCTATAGCATTTGTACTTTCTTGGGCTCTGTTTCTTCCTATATTAAAAGGTTCTGTCATATCAATTTATTGTTTTATCAGCTGCTTATATAATTCGTCTGCTATTTTTCTATCGTTAGACAGCCGTGGTAATTTATTTTGACCTCCGAGCTTTCCAATGGATTTCATATAATTTTGAAATCCGTCTTTTTGAACTTTAGTAATCACTAAAGTTTTCAATATATTACCTTTTATAAGGTCATGATAATACGCGTTTTGTTGTTGAAGCAAATCATCCATCTTCTGTCTAAAAGCTTCCATGTTTCTGGGTTCCTTTTGAAATTCAATCAACCATTCGTGATAAGGTAATCCTTCTTTTGGAGTAATTTGTGGAGCGACTGTAAATTCATTAATTTGAGCCTCGAATTCTTCGGAGGCTTTAATTATAGCCTGCTCTACTTCTTGAGCAATTACGTGTTCTCCAAAAGCAGAAGTGTAATGCTTAATTCTACCAGAAACTTTTAGTCGATATGGGTGTGTATTGGTAAACATGACTGTATCTCCGACATTATACCTCCATAAGCCTGCATTGGTAGAGATAATCATCACGTAATTTACATCGACTTTCACATCTCCGATTGTTAGTATTTCAGGAGTCTCCTCAAAAAATTCATCAGCCTTGATAAATTCATAAAATATACATGAGTTTAACTGTAGAAGCATCCCGTCTGCTGTTTGAGAGTCTTGAAAAGCAAAGAAACCTTCAGAGGCAGGATAAAGTTCTATACTATTAACAGAACCTCCTATTAGATTTTCAAATTTTGACCGGTAGGGTTCATAATTTACACCTCCATAAATAAATAGCTCAAGATTAGGAAAGAGTTCTGAAATGGACTTTCCAGTTTTATCTTTTAGTTTTTCAAAATAAATCTGTACCCAAGATGGAATACCACTGATGATGGTCATGTCTTGCGTGTAAGTTTCTTCTACGATTTCGCTTATTTTTTTGTCCCAATCTTCTATACAATTGGTTTCCCAATTTGGCAATCTGTTTTTCTGAAGATAATTGGGGACAAAATGAGCAACAATCCCAGACAGTCTTCCAAAGAAAATCCCATTTTTTTCTTTTAACTCAGGACTCCCTTGCAAAAAAATCATTTTACCATCTACAAAACTAGAGTTACCAGTTTCTGCAATATAAGATAATATGGCATTTCTAGCAGCGCTGGTATGGGTTGGGATAGATTCCTTGGTTAAAGGTATGTATTTAGCCCCGCTTGTAGTTCCAGAAGTTTTTGCAAAGTATAGAGGCTTACCTGGCCATAAAATATCTTCTTGACCGTCGACGACTTGGTCTATATAAGGTTTTAATCCTTCATAATCTTGAATGGGTATACGCTCAAAAAAATCTTCGAAGGTTTCGATCTCATCGAATCGGTGATCTTTTCCAAATTTGGTTTTGCGACCTTCTTTTATCAGGTTTTTGAAAACTTTACGCTGAGTCTCCAAGGGTTGAGAAGACCAACTTTTAATTTGTGATGTAATATATTTAGCAAATATTTTTGCGGCTATAGATTTAAGGGGCATAAGCTCTTATTCAAAATTTATGTAATCGGATGGGTTGACAGGATATCCATCTACCCAAAGTTCAAAATGTAAGTGAGGACCATAAGAAAATTCTCCTATGTCCCCAACTACCGCGATCACTTCTCCTGCAGTTACCAAATCACCTTGACTTTTCAACAGCGAGTTATTGTGTTTATATACAGATATTAATCCTCGGCTGTGTTCAATAATAATCACATAACCAGTTTCAACAGACCATTCTGAAAAAATAACTGTACCATCTAGAGTCGCTTTTACAGGTTCATCTTTTTCAGTAACAATATCTACGGCATAGTGCTTAGCATCGGCATTATATTCTTCTGAAATTTGACCAGAAACTGGAGGGAAAAGCGTAAAATTTGCATTAAAAGTTGCTTTTTCTAAAAGACTGTATTTATCTTCCTGTTCTACTTTTTCTCGTAAAATGGAATCCTGTTGGGAAGCATATATATTTACTGTTTCAGCATCTACAGGTTCTGTGTCGTCTATAGAATAGGCGTCTTTTGCACTTAATGAATCCAATTGCCCAGTAAGCATATTGCGTATCGACTTAAAATAGATATCATTTATTTCTACATCTGCCATTAAAGAATCTACCGTAATCGTTAACCGTGTGGCTTTGTTTTTTAAAGCTGTCGAAGAATATCCAGGAATAAACTCTCTTATTGGTGTAAAAGCAATTAGAAGAGCTGTTCCAGAGATCAATAATAAAGTTGATATTGCTGTTAAGATGATTACGTTTAATTTAGACAATTGAAATGATAACCTCTCTTCAAAGGTGTCTTCATTCAATATGACTAAACGATACTTATGAAGTAGCTTTTGCTTAACTTTTCGTTTATCTTTTTTAGGTGAACTCATAGTATTTTAACTCGTACAAAGATAGAATAAAGTTAATTTATGTAGGTTTTAGAATCACAAACCTTTGGTTTAGATTTTTATCACTAATTTTGAATTAAATTTCAAAGTTATGAATGCACTTAATGTAATAATGGGAATGGTGGGACCATGGCAATGGGTCATTATTGGTATTGCGATTTTACTGTTGTTTGGTGGAAAGAAAATACCGGAATTGATGAGAGGACTAGGGAGCGGAATTAAGGAATTTAAAGACGCATCAAAGGAAGATGATGATGATAATGAGACTAAAAAAGAGTCTAAGTCTATTAAATAAATAGACCTTTTTAATATAGATTATAAACCCTGTTTACTTTGTATTCAGGGTTTTTTAATTGAATTTCTTTAATGTTAATTCTTTTCCATCAAACACTCCATAAGTATAGTGAGAAATCCAGTCTCCTAAATTAATGTATAGGGAAGCCTCTCCAACTTCGATTTCCATAGGTAAGTGTCTGTGCCCAAATACAAAGTAATCATAATGAGAAGATAGCAGCTTGCGTTTACAATACTGAGCTAACCATTCGTTCTCTTCCCCTAAAAAATTCGCGTCTTCATCTCCAGAAATAAGTTTATTTTTCACCGATAGGTGTCTGGCCAATCGCACTCCAAAATCCGGATGTAGCCATTTGAAAAGCCATTTCGAAACAGGGTGGGTAAATACCTTCTTCATTCGTTTATATCCTAAATCCCCTGGGCCCAAGCCATCTCCGTGACCTAAAAAAAAGACAGTTGAATTTATTTCGAACACTTGTGGTTTATAAAAAACAGGTATGTTAAGCTCTTTTTCAAAATAATCTTTCATCCACAGGTCGTGGTTTCCTACAAAAAAGTAAATCTCTACTCCGGCATCACTAAGCTCAGCAAGCTTACCAAGTGTTCTAACAAAGCCTTTGGGAACCACTTCTCGGTATTCGAACCAGAAATCGAAAAGATCTCCTAACAAAAAGATAGCATGAGCATCACTTTTAATGTGATCTAGCCAAGAGACAAAAACTTTCTCTCGCTTTAGACTTTCTGAATGCGTTGGCGCACCGAGGTGATTATCACTAGAAAAGTAAATCTTTTTTCCTTCGGGAAGTTTCATGCAAAATAATTCTGGGTCAAATATACTTAAACCATAAAAATACAGACGCCCAAGTTTTGGGTAAAAATTAATGCCCTAGTAAAACAGATTCTAGTATTTTTGATCTGCACTTAAAAAACACACTCATGAAAGTTAAAATCAATTTTATAGCCTGCTTATTTCTTATCCTTGGATCTTCTGCCTTTTCACAGGTAAAATCTATTTCACCAGGGGAAGAGTTTACAAAAATCAAAGTCTCTACTGGACTTTTTGTTGAAATCATCACCAATTCAGACGAAAGCAAAATCGATATAAAAGGCTCTGAGAAAGACAATGTAAATGTTGATATTAAAAATGGTGAATTGGAATTGAGTTTACCGGTTGGTCAACTCTTTTCTGAAGCTGAAATTTTAGTGACGGTCTATACCCGTAAAGTTGAAGAATTGAAGGCAAGAAGTGGTTCTGAAGTAGAATTTAAGAACAAAGTCCAGCAAGAGGAACTGAGTCTTATCGCCTCTGAAGGGAGCTATATAGGCGGTGTAATTGAAGTTAAAAATTTAGCGGTTAGAACAGTAACTGGAGCTAGTGTTAGTCTAGTTGGGTTTGCTAATAACCAAAGTATAAGCTTAAAAACAGGAGCCTCTTATGATGGCAAGAATCTCGAAACTGAAAACACGAGTATAAGTGTAAGCTATGGGGGAGAAGCGATCGTATTCTCTACCGATAGTTGTAGCGCTAATGTGACTGCTGGAGGTAGTATTGATATTTATGGGAACCCTTCTTCCATAAGCCAAAACGTTAAACTCGGCGGAAATATCCACCTTATTGAGGAGTAAAATCAGGCTTAAATATACCTTATGCAAGAACCCTTATTAGCATTCAATCAAAATGGAATCTACTGCGCCAAGGCAGATGTATACCTTGACCCCTGGAGGAAAGTAGATAAAGCTATTATTTCTCACGGTCATGCCGACCATTCTCGCTGGGGAAATAAAAAATATATTACCCATCATGATAACATCCCTATCATGAAACATCGTCTGGGAGAAATAGATGTAATGGGAAAAGCATATGGGGAAAGTTTTACCATCAACAATGTAAAATTCAGTTTACATCCCGCTGGACATGTCATTGGAAGTTCACAAATACGAGTGGAGCACCAAGGAGAAGTCTGGGTGTTTACAGGCGATTATAAAGATGAAGACGATGGGGTTTGCATACCTTACGTCCCGGTAAAATGCCATACATTTATTACTGAATGTACTTTTGGTTTACCTGCCTTTAAGTGGACACCTCAAGCGGAGGTAATGGCAGAAATCAATGACTGGTGGCAAAGCAATAAAACTGATGGACGCACCTCTGTCCTTTTTGGATATTCCCTTGGGAAAGCACAGCGGCTTCTAAAACATCTCGATACTAACATTGGAGACATTTATACCCATGGTGCTATTGAAAACATGACGAATGTGCTAAGAGCACAGGTAGATTTTCCTGAAACTAAACTTATCACTCGAGAAACCACAAAAAAAGAGTTAAGCGGAAATTTGGTGCTCGCCCCTCCAAGTGTTCATGGTGGCACCTGGATTCGTAAAATGGTGCCTTATGTGACAGCTTCAGCGAGTGGTTGGATGACTTTTAGGGGGGCTAGAAGACGACGGGCTATTGATAAAGGTTTTGTGATGAGCGACCATTGTGATTGGGATGGCTTACTCAACAGCATTAAAGCAACTGAGTGCGAAAAAGTGATTTGTACACACGGTTATACCGATATCTTCTCAAGATATTTACGTGAAATAGGTTACGACGCCCGAACTGAGGCCACTCAGTATGAAAATGAATTAGATGATATCGAATTGTAGTTGTTAAGCCCCGCACCTCTTTTTTACTTTTAATTAAATTCATTTTGAAATCAATGACTTGATAGATTGCAAAATTTTCATAAATTGTCTAAGAATAGGTTTAGAATATTCTTTTTCCTAAAATGTCACTTATGAATCGACTTCAACTCATCAACGTTTCCAAAACCTATAAAAACGGAGTAAAAGCTCTTGATAATATTTCCATAGAAATCAATTCTGGAATGTTTGGATTACTAGGACCCAATGGGGCTGGAAAATCTACCTTAATGCGAACCATCGCTACTTTGCAACAACCAGATTCTGGTGAAATTCACTTAGATGAGATCGATATTTTGAATCAGAAAATGGAATTGCGTAAAGTTTTGGGGTATTTGCCACAATCCTTTGGTGTGTATCCAAAATTGTCGGCAGAAAAACTCTTGCATTATTTTGCTGAATTGAAAGGAATCTCAAGTAAAGAAGAACGAAATAAGATTGTAGATTATGCCCTAGAGGTCACCAATCTTTCCAATGTTAAAAACAAGTACGTAGCCGGATATTCCGGGGGGATGAAACAGCGTTTTGGAATTGCCCAATTACTACTGAATAATCCTAAACTTATCATAGTAGATGAGCCAACCGCTGGTCTGGATCCTGCAGAGCGTCATCGTTTTCTTAATGTCTTACGTGAAATAGGCACCAATCACATCGTTATCCTTTCTACGCATATTGTAGATGATGTAAAAGAGCTGTGTACCGATATGGCCATTCTAAACGGCGGTAAATTGCTAAGTCACAAAAAACCAATTGATGCGGTTTCAGAACTTGAAGATAAAATTTGGGGACTTACTATTGATCGGGAAAATTTGGAAACTTATGAATCTCAATTCAATTTGATTTCAACCAACTATAACCAAGACAATTCTTTGAATATTCGTGTTTATGGAGATACTCCACCTGGAGAAAAATTTCAAAAAGTAGAACCAGACTTGAGTGATGTGTACTTTGTACACCTGAAGGCAGACGAAACTGAAGCCACTAACCAACACCTTTAATCTTTATGTTTTCAAGCATCTTCAAGTTCGAAATCAAGACTTGGTTTAGAACACCTATTACCTATATTTATTCAGGCATCATGTTTATTTTTGCCTTGATTTTAATGGCCTCATCTGGTGGACTTTTTGATAATTTCACCGTCACAACTACCTCCGCAACCTTTCAGAATTCTGCTTTAGCAATTAATGGTTTGATTAATATCATTGCTGTGTTTTTGTATTTTTTACTTCCCTCCATCGTTGGTGCCTCTGTGAGTAAAGATTTTAAATACGATATGCACCAGGTGTTATATTCTTACCCAATCACCAAATTTAATTATCTATTTGCTAAGTTTTTGAGTGCATTGAGCATCGTCATCATGATTGTTCTTTTCATTTGTTTCGGTCTCTATCTAGGGACTATTTTTCCGGGAACCAATCCAAAACTTTTCATGGATTTTGATATTCTGAATTACGTACAACCCCTTTTATTAATCATTTTACCTAACCTTATTTTCTTTGGGGCTGTTGTATTTGGAGTAGTGACGTTTTCAAGAAATATTTTCATAGGATTTATCAGCATATTAATATTGATTGTTATCCAAGGTTTAGCTCAAACTTTAGCAGCAGATGTCGATAACAAGACCCTTGCAGCACTCATTGATCCTTTGGGCGCACAAGCATTATCACTTGAAACGGAATATTGGACTGTTTTTGATAGGAATACAAATTATTTACCCTTTGAAGGCTACTTGCTTTACAACCGATTGCTTTGGGCATCTATTAGTATTTTAATTTTCGCATTTGTGTATGTGAAATTCAAATTCAACCAGCAGGCTATTCAATTTAGACTTTTCAAGACTAAGGCAGAACGGATCATTAAAAGAAATTTTGGCAGTTTAGTACGTATTAAAATCCCAGAAGTCAGCAAAACTTATAAGTTTAAACATCAGTTGAAAATGGCCTGGACACACAGCCGTTTCGAAACTAAATACATTTTCAAAAACTGGGTTTTTATTTCTTTTGCACTCGTCATTGTATTGGTTACTTTTATCACACTTGCTCAGCGTATTCCTATTTATGGTACTTCTACTTATCCCGTGACGCGAGAAATGATGCAGTCGGCTTCTGGAATCATTAGCGGGTTTATGATTATTATCACATTTTTGATTTCGGGCATGCTTATCAATCGTGCTCAAAACACAAATATGAACCAATTGGTGGATGTAACTCCTTACCCTAACTGGTCGTTTATGTTGTCCAAATTTCTTGCCATTTTCAAAATGCAAGCGTTTTTCTACATTTTAGCCCTGGTCATGGCTATTGGCGTTCAAATTTATAATGAGTACTATAAATTGGAAATTGACTTGTATTTATTTCAATTTTTTGCTGTTGATTATTTACGAGTCTTTGGTTGGACGGTTATGGCATTCTTAGTTCATGTCCTTATCAAAAATCATATCGCAGGTTTTATAACTCTATTGGCAGGATTGATTTTTCTTTCTTTTCTCCCAAGTTTTGGTATTGAACAATACATCTTCAGATTCAACACTAATGCTGGTGCCACCTATTCTGATATGGTTGGTTATGGCACCAGTCTAAAAGTCTTTTACATTTACCGACTATATTGGTTTGCTTTGGCCACGGTGATGTATGTTTTGGCCCTATTATTTTATCGTAGAGGTATCTCTTATTCTGTAAAACAAAGGATACAGAGAGCAAAGCAGAATTTTAATCCACTCCAAAAATCTATTGTTGCTTTAAGTCTGCTTCTATTTATAAGTATTGGTTCTTGGATTTATTATACCGATAATGTTGTCAATAAACGCTATTCTGGAAACGAAATAGAACAGCTAGGTGTCGATTTTGAAAACCAATTTTCAAAATATAACGAGTTGGCACAACCCAGAATTACAAGTGTCAATATCGATTTTGATTTATATCCTGAAACTCGAGATTTCAAGGTAAAAGGGGAGTTCATTCTGAAAAACAAAACTGATATCCCTATGGATTCAGTTTTCATCAACATGAACGACTACCCCCAATCTTATGCCTTTGAAAAAGCAGGGAAAGTAGTCATAAAGGATACTCTTTATGATTTTGAAATATTCAAATTCAATGAAAATTTATCTCCTGGAGAAGAGGTGAAATTCACTTTTGAAATGGAGAATAAACCCAATACTATTTTGACGTCAAATTCTCCTGTAAGAACCAATGGAACGTTTATCAATAATCAAATTTTCCCGAGTTTTGGCTACGATGAAAACAGAGAAATTCAAAATAATAAAACCCGAGAAAAGTATGGATTAGGGCCTAAAGAACGGATGAATTCACCTTATGATTCAACAGCTTTAGGCAATACTTATATCTCTAGTGATGCTGATTGGATAGATTTTGAAACCACAGTATCTACCTCTAAAGATCAAATTGCCATTGCACCGGGCTATCTTCAGAAAGAATGGATGGAAGGCGACAGAAAATATTTTCACTATAAAATGGACAAGAAAATATTAAATTTCTACGCCTTTAATTCTGCTGAATACGAGGTTTACGAAGACCGCTGGAAGGATGTGAACATCCAAGTGTTTTATCATAAACCGCACGATTATAACATTGAAAGGATGGTAAATGCAACCAAAAAATCATTAGCTTATTATTCAGAAAATTTCAGTCCATATCAATTCAAACAACTTCGAATCTTGGAATTCCCAGTTACTTCAGGCTCGTTTGCTCAATCCTTTGCCAATACGGTTCCTTATTCGGAAGCAATTGGTTTTATAGCCAAAGTGGATGATGAAGATAATGAAAGCGTGGATTATCCATTTAGTGTAACAGCTCACGAAGTGGCTCACCAGTGGTGGGCGCATCAGGTGATTGGTGCCAATGTACGTGGGGCAACTTTACTTTCTGAAAGTATGTCTGAATATAGTTCACTAAAAGTTCTAGAAAAGGAATACGGCGCGGAGCAAATGCGAGTGTTTTTGAAAGACGCTTTGGATAAATACCTGAGAGGCCGTCGTTTCGAAAGTCAAAAAGAATTGCCTTTGATGTACAATGAAAATCAACAATATATCCATTACAATAAAGGGTCGCTAGTGCTTTATGCTATGAGTGATTATTTGGGTGAAAAGAAAATGAATAATATCTTGAAAACCTACGTAGATCAAGTCGCATTTCAGGAGCCACCCTACACAACTTCAGTAGAATTTGTAAATCTTTTGAAATCTCAGACCCCAGATTCTCTCCAATATTTGATAAAAGATATGTTTGAAACTATCACACTTTACGATAACCATGCCCTTGAAGTAACCTATAAAGCCCTTGAAAATGGTCAATATGAGGTTAATTTTGATGTAAATGTCCAAAAATACAGATCTTCAGAAAAGGGAGAAAAGGAATTTAGCGATGCAGAAGGCGAGGGTCTAGTTTTGGAAACAGATAACGAGAATCTAGAATCTCTACCTCTAAAAGATTATATTGAAGTGGGGGTCTTTGGAGAATCTGAAGAATCTATTGAGGGCATTAAAAAACAAAATGTCCTCTACCTGAAAAAACACTTGGTATCTGAGATAGATAATGAATTCACTATTGTAGTGGATGAATTACCTTCAGAAGTAGGCATAGATCCTTATAATAAATTGATTGATACCAATTCTGGAGATAATCGAATGAAAGTCGAAAAAGAATAGCTATTAGTTTGTAATGCATGCTTGTAATTATCTGTATTTCATTAAAATACAACAAACTTAATATTGAATTAAATCTTTTATAACATATATTTATGTACATTTAACATAAACGTTTTTGTTATGAAAATTTACAACATTCTCAACAAGCTATTAAAAACTTTTGTTATTCCTCTTGCCTTTCTTTTTAGTAATGTTGCTTTTTCTCAATTAAGCTGCGGTGAAGTTACATTTGACAATCCTCAGCAAGATCCCTTTTTTAAATAGAACTACAAGTACCGCAAGTATAAATCTTGATAATTTTAATTCTGGCACCTATACTATAGCTTTGATATGCGATAATGAGATTATAGATGCTAAACCCTTTATAAAACAGTAATATGAAAACGTTTTATCTAATAAAAGAAAGAAGTATAAAAGGATTAAACCCTTTAATATTTATACTAATTGCACTTTTCTCTGGGAATGTTTCTTCAGCACAAGACCAGTACACCATGGAATGGCATAAGGAGGAGGACACACAACTTTCTAATTGGACATTTAGTTGTGTTGATCCTCTATTTCAAGAATGCCAGAAGATTCGTTTGGATTCTGAAGATAATGTGATTGTTGCAGGAACTTCTTTGGAAAATGGGAGTTACGATTTTTTACTACTCAAGTATTCTAATACAGGGGAATTATTATGGAAGCAACTCCTTGATATTTCCAATGGAAGCGATGATCGTATCACTGGAATTTTTATAGACAACAGCGATAACATTATTATTGCTGGGATAAGTGAAACCAGTCAATTTCTGTCAAAAAGTATTATCATCAAATTAGATGAAACGGGCAATATCCTATGGGAAAGTAACTATTCTGATCAATATAGCAAGAGTTTTCCAAGTAAGGTAATAGCAGATTCCTCTGGAAATGTTTTTATAGCAGGTGTCATCGATAATGGTGGCTTTTTTCATCAAGCTTTTTTTGTTTGTAAATTCGATGCCAATGGCAATTTTATCTGGGATTCTATTTATGCACCAGAGGAATCGACTGCATACCGGGGTATAACCTTAAAAATCATTGATAATACAATTGTTTCTTTAGGTCTAGTTTTTAAATTTTTTCCCCTTGATAGGAGAATCGTGCTTTTAAAACATACCCAAGAGGGTAACTTATTGTATTCTAAAGAAACTTCTTTTGATGGAGAAAGAAATAATTACTCTGGAAGTAGTCATATTGACGATGCTGGAAATTCTTATATCGGGCTGTTCGGTAATTTTAAAGTAATTAAGTACGACCCTTTAGGAAACGAGCAATGGCAATTTGAAGTGCCTACAAACCTTCCTGATAACGTAACTGCAGATGAAGTACATGATATTATAACTGACACCAATGGGAATGTCTACATTACAGGACGTCATTACGGTGAAAATTATAACGACCCAACAGAATATACAAACGGAGATTTACAAGTTAATAAGATTTCTAGCGAAGGAAATTCAATTTACAGTTACCGTTACAATAATACGGGTGCAAATACCTATGATGGAGGAAATAAAATGTTTTTGGGAGACAACGGTTATTTAGCAATCGGAGGTAGTAGTGGAGAGATAGAAGGGGAAAGCCGATATCTTGCTATCGTTCTTGATGAGTCTGGCGAAGCTTTTGACATCATAAGGGAGGAGGCTCCTGGAAACGACAATGAAATTACATCTTTAGTCATGGACCATGACTTAAATTTTTACGTAACGGGAATAGGAAGTTTAAAGGCTTTGACTCAAAAATATTTATTTACAGGAACACTCGGTACAGGGCATTTTTCAGAAAATCGATCTAAAATTAAAGTTTATCCAAATCCGTTTTCGAATCAATTTCAAATTGAAACTAAAGGCATTTCTGGAATGGCGGAGTTTATACTTTATAATTCTAACGGCTCAATTGTATACCGAAAATCCTTTGAAAATATACCAGAACTCACGATTGATGCCCAATCTTTTTCCAGTGGTTTCTACTTTTATAGATTATCTCATGGAGAAATAGTTGAATATGGAAAACTCGTAAAGAAATAAAAAAACTATGGCTTTATAAAACAAGTTCTAAATGTAAATAGAGTTTAGAAGTAACTCAAAATACCGTGCAAATCAATTATAACCTTAACCAGGTCGACTCAGCTTATCTCATGATTGTTAATCAGAATAGCGGTGTTTCTCAAAATCCTTTTTTAAATAGAACTACAAGTACCGCAAGTATAAATCTTGATAATTTTAATTCTGGCACCTATACTGTAGCTTTGTTATGCGATAATGAGATTATAGATGCTAAACCCTTTATAAAACACTAGTTATGTAAAAGATCTATATACTACTTATCATGAGTAAAATTTTATAGCCTGTAGCAATAATGATGGTAGTGAAGAAATAATAATGATTCGCCTCAGCTTCCAGAAGATGAGCTTCCTTTTATAGAAACGGAAAGTGAAAATACGGTTGCATTTTATCCAGACAGTACAATTGTGAGCAATAGTGTTTCGCTTTGCTCTAATACTCCTTTCTTAGGAAGTCCAACAATGGGGATCTATACACTGATAGACTCAACCTACACCTCAATGATTGTACAAATCCAGATCGCAAATACGAGTTTACCCAAACAGATTCCATACTTATACCAAATTAAATTTATAATGTCGTATAAATAAATTGAATTATTTTTTGATTGATTGAAGTTGAAAATAATTAGCATAGCCTTAGCTACGGTAATAATTTTTGATAAAAAGCAGGCGAAAAAGAAACGATTTATTGCGACATTATAGGTTTAATTTGGTATTATTATTAGCTACCCTTATCTTGGTGTTAGTGAAGGAAAATTTAAAAAAATTGAAGACTTAGACTAAGGCTCAAGGTTGAGGAATAAAGTGGTCAACATATATGAGGCGAACTAACAAATAAGGGGAAGCAAATTTTAGATAATTGCATTTTGGAATTCAGTTGTTGTTAAGTACCACCATTAACTGTAAACTGAGAACAACTTACTAAAAAACTACTCTTCGTACTTTTGCTTCAACTTTCTAGAGAGTTGCAATATAAATAGCAAAACTAAAATACACAGGCAAACTAATATACCTAAAACTCCGGTGAAACTTTTTTGATCTCCAACTAGGTCATTTGTATTGACCAATGTTCCACTAAAAATTAAAAGACCTATGGCAGAGAGAATAAGGAAATAAATAAAATACTTCATAACTGTTAATTGAATAAACTCTGAATATTAGTGGCAAATAACTTCACCGCTATGGCAAGCAAAATTACACCAAATATCTTCCTGATGACAGAAATACCTTGTTTTCCGAAAAGTTTTTCAATTTTTTTAGAAGACTTTAAGACTGCATAAACCACGATAATGTTCAATATTATGGCCACAATAATATTAGGGGTATCAAATTCAGACTTTAAAGACAATATGGAGGTCATTGTTCCAGCCCCAGCGATAAGAGGAAAGGCTAGAGGAACTATAGCGGCAGTTTCTGGAGCATCATCTTTATAAAGTTGAATGCCCAGAATCATTTCCATGGCCAAAAAGAAAATAATAAAGGCTCCCGCTACGGCAAACGAGTTCACGTCTATGCCAATAAGGTTGAGGATGGTCTCTCCAACAAATAGAAAAGCAATCATCAAAACACAAGCAACTATAGATGCTTTTTCGCTTTGTATATGACCCACTTTTTTCCTTAAGTCTACAATAATTGGAATACTTCCCACAATATCTATAACGGCAAAAAGAATCATCCCAGCGGTGAAAATTTGTTTAAGATCGAACATAATAAGTGACTCAAAATTTTTTCAAAAGTAATTCTGCTCAAAGGAATATCAATACTCATAAAGAGACTAAAATATCAAATTTAAGTTAAATTTGCTTTTTAAATCCTTTGCCTTTGATTCTATAAGGCAGAACCCAAACGCACTAAATATTTAATTAGATTTGCAGCTATGATTCAAATAGGAAAAACACTTGTTTCTGAAGCAATTATTGACAATGAATTTGCTTGCAACCTATCGGCTTGCAAAGGAGAATGTTGCGTTTCAGGAGATTCAGGAGCTCCATTAGATCCCGAAGAGCTTAATATTTTAGAAACCATCTATCCAAAAGTAAAACCCTTTTTAAGACCTGAAGGCATTGCCGCTATAGAAGCCCAGGGCACTTACATCATGTCAGATTTTGGCGAACCAGAGACCCCTTTAGTTGAAGGTAAAGAGTGTGCTTACGTCAATTTTGCAGAAAACGGTACAGCACTCTGCGGCATTGAGACAGCTTATCGCGCAGGTGAAACCGACTTTAAAAAACCGGTTTCTTGTGAACTCTATCCTATTCGTGTTCAAAAATTATCAGAACTTCATGCGGTTAATTACGATCGCTGGAGTATTTGTAGTGATGCTTGTACTTTAGGCAAAAGCCTTGAAGTGCCGGTTTATAAATTCACCAAAAATGCCTTGATTCGAAAATTTGGAGAAGATTGGTATGCAGAATTGCAGCAAACGGTAGAAGAAAAAAACACTTAAAATTTACTATTAAACTTTTCAAAATTAAATTCAAACAGTCTTAAAGTTTACTTCTTTAAGGTTGTAGCCATCTACTTTACACGAGCTAGAATTCTTGTGGATATCTTTCGACCAAATCCAAAGAAACTTACTGATACCAAATTAAATTTATAATGTTGCATATATATTAACTGAAAAAAGCAGATCAGGAGAATCAAATTTATGTCAACATTCTGCTTTAGGAAATGTCATCTCATTTTTTTTATTGATTAAATGTAACTACACCATAAAACTTTTAAAAGGGGAAGAGTTCAATACTTATCCGAACTTCATTTGGTTAATTCCAATCGCGGGGATATTTGAAGTGATGTTTGTACTTTAAGCAAAAGACTTGAAATGTCTGTTTATAAATTTATCAAAAACGCCTTGATTCGAAAATTTGGAGAAGATCTAATATGCAGAATTGGATCAAACAATAGGATGAAAAAATACCTAAGATTTGTTATTAACCTTTCAAAGATTAAATTGAACAAGTCTTAAAGTTTGTTTCATTAAAATTGCAATCCTTTAGTTTACAGGAGCTAGATCAATTGTGGATAACTTTGTGGATAACTTTCGACTGAATCCAAAGAAATTTAAGTGATTTATTTTCATATTTGTTTAGAACAATTACAAATACCAAACCTCTCAAAATCATAGACCTATGGCGCAAATTGAACCTATTTTAGAAGAAAACAAAAATAGATTTGTCCTTTTCCCTATCACACACCCTGACATATGGGAATGGTACAAAAAATGTGAGGCGAGCTTCTGGACGGCAGAGGAAATAGATCTCCAACAAGACATCACCGATTGGAAAACTAAACTGAGCGAAGACGAGAAATATTTCATCAAACATATTCTTGCTTTTTTTGCTGCATCCGATGGAATCGTCAACGAAAATCTTGCTGAAAATTTCGTAAATGAAGTTCAATATACAGAGGCGAAATTTTTCTACGGATTCCAAATCATGGTGGAAAATATCCACTCAGAAACCTATTCGCTTTTGATAGATACTTATGTCGATGACGATAAAGAAAAGGATCTGCTCTTTAAAGCTATTGAGAATTTCCCTGCTATCAAAAAGAAAGCAGACTGGGCTTTACAATGGATCGAATCCGATTCTTTTGCTGAGCGTCTTATTGCTTTTGCAGCTGTAGAAGGTATCTTTTTCTCCGGTGCTTTTTGTTCAATCTTCTGGTTAAAGAAACGTGGTTTGATGCCAGGTCTTACTTTTTCTAACGAATTGATTTCTAGAGATGAAGGTGTTCATTGTGATTTTGCAGTGCATTTACATAACGAACATTTAATCAATCAAGTTCCTAAAGAACGTATTAGAGCTATCATCGTAGATGCTTTAACTATTGAACGTGAGTTTGTTACAGAATCTCTTCCAGTAAGCCTTATTGGTATGAATTCTAATCTTATGACACAATACCTTGAGTTCGTAGCAGACAGGTTGCTTTTCGAACTTGGTTGCGACAAAGAATATGGAACGGCGAATCCGTTTGACTTTATGGACATGATTTCGCTTCAAGGGAAAACCAACTTCTTCGAAAAAAGAGTTGGAGAATACCAAAAAGCTGGTGTCATGAATAAAAATAAAGAAGAAGATAGCAAGATTAGCTTCGATGCAGATTTTTAAAACCTGTAAACCTGAGCTTCTTTTTAAATTAGTTTATTAATTACCACAGAGTTACTTGCCTCTGTACCCTAAATACATTCGATTATGCACGTCATTAAAAGAAATGGACAAAAAGAACCTGTAATGTTCGATAAGATTACAGCTAGAATAAGGAAGCTGTGCTATGGCTTAAATCCATTGGTAGAGCCCGCAAAAGTAGCTATGCGTGTCATAGAAGGTCTTTATGATGGTGTGACCACAAGTGAATTGGATAATTTGGCTGCAGAAATTTCCGCTACTATGACTGTCAGCCATCCCGATTATGCTCAGCTTGCTGCTAGAATTTCTGTATCCAACCTTCATAAAAATACCAAGAAGTCTTTCAGTGAAGTGATGACAGATCTTTATGAGTATGTGAATCCTCGTAATAATAAAAAATCACCACTTATTGCTGATGACGTTTACAAGGTGATAGAAGAGCATAAAGATGAATTAGATTCTAGAATAATATATAGCAGAGATTTCAATTACGATTATTTTGGTTTTAAAACGTTAGAAAGATCTTATCTTTTAAAATTGAATGGTAAAATCGCAGAGCGACCTCAGCATATGTTAATGCGTGTTTCTCTTGGTATCCACGGTGAAGATTTAGAATCTGTGCTGGAGACTTACGAGTTGATGTCTAAAAAGTATTTTACTCATGCCACACCAACCCTTTTCAATTCTGGAACACCAAAGCCACAAATGTCATCTTGTTTCTTGCTTACTATGCAGGACGACAGTATTGATGGAATATATGACACTTTAAAACAAACCGCTAGAATTTCACAATCTGCCGGTGGAATAGGCTTATCTATTCATAACATAAGAGCTACCGGCTCCTATATCGCTGGTACCAACGGAACCTCCAACGGAATTGTCCCAATGCTTCGTGTATTCAATGACACTGCAAGATATGTGGATCAAGGTGGAGGAAAACGCAAAGGGTCATTTGCTATGTATGTAGAGCCGTGGCACGCTGATATTTTCAGTTTTTTAGACCTTAAGAAAAATCACGGTGCTGAAGAAATGAGAGCTCGTGACTTATTTTATGCGATGTGGATTCCAGACTTGTTTATGAAACGTGTAGAGGAAAATTCGACTTGGACTTTAATGTGCCCAAACGAATGTCCAAACCTTTATAATGTTCACGGCGAAGAGTTTGATGAGTTATACCTCAAATACGAACAAGAAAATAAAGGTCGTAAAACCATAAAAGCAAGAGAGCTTTGGGAGAAAATATTAGAATCTCAAATCGAAACAGGGACTCCCTACATGCTTTATAAGGATGCTGCTAACCGCAAATCCAACCAAAAGAATCTAGGTACCATTAGGTCTTCCAACTTATGTACCGAAATTATGGAGTACACAAGTCCCGATGAAGTTGCCGTCTGTAATTTAGCCTCTATTGCCTTACCTATGTTTGTTAAAAATGGTGAGTTCCAGCATAAAGAATTATATAAGATTACAAAGCAAATCATCAAGAACTTGAACAAGGTGATCGATAGAAATTATTATCCTGTAAAAGAAGCAGAAAATTCTAACTTTCGTCATAGACCTGTTGGTCTTGGTATCCAAGGCTTGGCAGATGCCTTTATTATGTTGAGAATGCCTTTTACGTCTGATGAGGCCAAAAAATTGAATCAAGAGATTTTTGAGACTTTATATTTTGCAGCCGTAGAATCCTCTATGGAACTGGCCAAAATAGAAGGGCCTTATTCCTCTTTTGAGGGGTCGCCAATCAGCAAAGGAGAATTTCAATATAACCTTTGGGGTCTAACCGATAATGACACAAGCGGGCGTTGGAATTGGAGTAAATTGAGAGAGAAAGTAATGAAGCATGGAGTACGTAACTCTTTACTTATGGCGCCAATGCCAACAGCATCTACATCTCAAATCCTAGGAAACAACGAAGCTTTTGAACCCTATACGTCCAACATTTATACCAGACGTGTACTCTCTGGAGAGTTCATTGTTGTCAACAAACACTTATTAAAAGACTTAGTCAGTCTTGGCCTGTGGGATGATGATCTTAAAGATGCCATCATGAGAGCTAACGGATCTGTTCAAGGCATTGATATTATTCCAGATGACATCAAAGAACTGTATAAAACCGTTTGGGAATTGTCTATGAAAGACATTATAGATATGTCAAGACAACGTGGGTACTTTATAGATCAGTCTCAATCCTTAAATTTATTTATGGAAGGAGCTACGTTCGCTAAACTTACGTCTATGCATTTCTATGCTTGGAAAAGTGGTCTAAAAACTGGAATGTATTACTTGAGAACAAAGTCTGCAGTAGATGCGATCAAGTTTACCTTGAAAAGTGAAAAGAAAGAAAAAGAGGCGCCTAGCCAAGTGGTACAAAATGCTGCAAAGACATATGAGCAAGCTCAAAGCCAATCCATAAAAGTCTCTGACGATTCATCATTAAGCCCAGAAGAATTGAAGGCATTAATCAAGCAGTCTAAAGAGTCTGAAGATGACGATTGTGAGATGTGTGGGTCTTAATAAACAGTGCACTTAATTACAAACCCCCAGCAAATTTTTTATTTACTGGGGGTTTTCCTTTGAACTAATACCAAATTAAATTTATAATGTCGTATAAATAAATTGAATTATTTTTTGACTAATTGAAGTTAAAAATAATTAGCATAGCCTTAGTTATGGTAATTATTTTTAATAAAAAGCAGGCGAAAAAGAAATGAATTATTGCGACATTATAGGTTTAAATTGGTATAATTTCGCTAAAAAACCAAATCGCCTCAAAACTTATAGTCCTGTCATTCTTGCCCTTCTTGTCATTCTGAATTCATTTCAGAATCAGTTCATGATCAATTTGAATAAAGACCTTGAAACAAGATCAAGGTGAAAAGAAAAGTTTTGAAACGGTTTTTTCTTTAGGTAAATCACTAGATTATTATTCTTTGACTTCTTTTTTGATCGTAATTTTTATTAATCCATCAACTTTTTTAGGATCGAATCCTGCTTCTTCTATAGCTTCAATAGATTTTATAATAAATACAGATTCTATTTGATTGTGATTAATCTCAGAGATTTTTTTCTTAACAACTTCTTTTCCATCAAGTATGTAGATTGCTGATTCTTTATTGCTTAGTAATGATCTAAATGCATCATAAGAATTTTCTGATTCTGATGCATTGGTAGTATTCACTTTTTTACTGGTTATTTTTATTAAACCATCAACGAAATTTGGATTATACCCTGCAGCTTTTAAGTCTTCTTTAGACTTCACTACATTGATGGAATCAATTTCTTTAGGATCGATGACCGTCATTTGGCTTTCATCTATTTTTTTACCGTCTAAAATAAATACACTATTTTCATCGTTAAATTTCTTCCGCTTTTGTGAATCATCATTTTTTGATGCGCGGCTAACATTATCTGAAATTTTGAAATCACTTATTTTCATCATGGTAACTTTATATTCAGATGTTAATCTGATATATATAAACTCATCAAGAACTCTATTTGCTGATGTGGTTTTAAGCTCTTTAAGGAGGTCGGAGATATCAGAAAAATAAGGCTGGGAAAATTCAGATTTAGTAGTTACGGATAAGGTCTTCGACTTGTTATTATAAGAAGAAGTCTCTACTGGGATATAGTTGCCTACAAGTTCTTCTTTATCTATCTTTTTTCCATTAATGATAAAGTTCTCTGCGTTCTTTATCGTCTCATAATTCATTTTTGAATCCATTTCAGTTTTAGATCTAGTTCCTACACCAAATGGAACCTCGGTATCTTCAGAGAAATCTCTAAAAAAGTAAACCGGTCTCGAAGCAACATCAGAAGAATTTACAGACCCACTGAAACCTTCATTAGTTTCTACAGACAGGAAAATTGAAATCAATTTGCCGTTAACTCCAAATTTAGCATCAGAAAAGGTCATATCAATGTCGAAATCTTCTTTTAGAAATGAAACGTCAGACTCTATTATTTCTATGGTAGTATTAGCATCGTAGGTGATTTCAATTTTATTTACTCTAGTTTTTGTAGGATTAACAGAAGGGGTGACTTGGGCTTTGGTTTCGACTTGAAAAAGAAGAAAGAAAACGACTAATAAAGGGGAAACGATAAGTAGTTTCCATACTGATTGTGGTTGATTGTTTTTATTGAGCATAGCGATTCTTTTTTTAATGGGGGATTGATGAAAGGAATGTTGTAATTGTGATTTGAAATGTTGCTGTGTTATCTTATACAGTGTCATTTGATAGTCTGCCTTTGCAGTTTCTGATACTGCTTTGGCATCAGCTTCGTATTCTAAATTTAAGACCAAACTTTTCTGATACAACCAAGCAAATGGATTGAACCAAAAGAAACTGTTGTAAACATGTGACAAAAGAATATCAAAACTGTGTTTATAGATCACATGTGCTTTTTCGTGAGCTAAAATAAGTTTCATTTCCTCTTTAGAATAGAGGTTTGAATCATAAACAATATAATTCAAAAAGGAAAAGGCTCCTTCTGGAATGGATTGGTTCACATGAACAATGCCCTCTTTTTTAAATGCTTTAGCACTGTTCAAAAACTTTAAAAGTTTGTAGAATTTGACGACTAAGAAGGCTGTAAACATCAGAGAAATACTTACGTATATAAGTTCGATCACGGAATTCTCAGTCATAAAAGACCAAAACAATTCCATCCTAGTTCTTGAAACTTCTGTAGTTGCAAATTCAGACGAGGACGGAATAAGACTAGACTCTATAAAATTTATTTCTTCGATTTTGGTAAATGTAAAGAGCGGTAAAATCAAGCTAAAAATATAACCTAAATGAAGGTAAGCTCGCTTTAATCTATGATAAGTTTCAGCTTCCAAAAAGAGGCTGTAAATCACCCAAAAAAGCGTCAAAATGCAAGAAACTTTAGCTAAGTATATCAACAAGTCCATTAGCTTTTGTTTTTAATAAGTTCTAAAATATCTTCTAGGTCCTTTTTGGTTATTTTCTCTTGTTGAGCAAAAAAAGATACCATGTTTTTATAGGAGCCCTCAAAAAACCGCTTTGAATTTTGATCCATAACCGTAGTGCTGTATTTTTCTCTCTCCACAATAGGGTAGTATTGATGGCTTTTACCATAAGACGTATAGGACACAAAACCTTTATCTTCCAATTGTCTTACGATGGTAGAAATCGTATTATAATGGTTCTTACCTTGAAGTTCAGAAACGATTTCTTTAACAAAAGCCTTTTCGAGCTTCCACAAAACACTCATCACTTCTTCTTCTTTAAGGGTGAGTTTTTCCAAATTTTTCATGTGATTTTATATTTATACTTTAAATGTAAACTATAAAATCAGTTATATAACTATAAACCCAGTTTTTAACATATTTCTGAATTTTTGCTACTTAGAAATCATATTCTTTGTTGGCAGCCTCCCTTTTAAGATTCTTTTGAAATTACTACCAAATAGAGAATTGAACATCTCCACTTAGTTCTTAGAGAAGTAGGTTTCACTCATCCTAAAAATAGCTCCCTAAATATGGTTTTATTTTGTGGGGAATCACTTTCTAGAATTCCTTACATTTGACACAAAATAAAACGCATGCCAACTTGGGAATCTCTTTTATCACTTAAACGCCATGGCGACACCAATAAACGCATACGCAAAGAACAAGATGATACTCGTTTAGGGTTTGAAGTCGATTATGATCGTGTTATTTTTTCTTCCGAATTTAGAAGTTTACAAGATAAAACTCAAGTGATTCCCCTATCTAAAACCGACTTTGTTCATACGCGTTTAACACACAGTCTAGAAGTTTCTGTTGTTGGCAGATCTTTAGGTCGTTTAGTGGGAAAGAAGGTGTTGGAAAAACACCCACAACTTCAAGGCACCCATGGACACCATTTTAATGATTTTGGGGCTATTGTAGCAGCTGCGGCTTTAGCTCATGATATTGGGAACCCTCCTTTTGGTCATAGTGGAGAACGCGCTATTGGAGATTATTTTAAATTTGGAAATGGCAAACGATTCAAATCCAAATTATCGGATGTTGTTCATGAAGATTTATCCAAGTTTGAGGGGAACGCTAACGGATTCAAACTCCTTTCTGAAGACAAATGTGGTTCCCCAGGCGGTCTTCGGCTTTCCTATGCAACTTTAGGAGCCTTTACCAAGTATCCAAAAGCCTCACTTCCACATAAACCCACCCAACAAGTCGCCGATAAAAAGTTTGGATTCTTCCATCAGCAGCTGGAAAAGTTTCGAGATGTTGCGGAAGAATTGGGTTTACAAAGCGTTATGGAAGGGGGCAATATTCGCTACAAGCGTCATCCTTTAGCTTTTTTGGTAGAAGCGGCTGATGATATTTGTTATACCATAATCGATTTTGAAGATGGAATCAATTTAGGTTTAATTCAAGAGGAATTTGCCTTAGAGTATTTGTCCAAAATTGTTCATAAGAATATAAATACGACCAAGTATTCACAGCTTTCTACTACCAAAAATAGAATTAGTTATTTAAGGTCTTTGTCTATAGGCGCACTAATTGAAGATGTTGTCGCTCTTTTCATGGAGAATGAAGAAGCTATTTTAAATGGAGATTATCACACGGCTTTGCTTGACAAATCCACGTACAAAGTTCAAATAGAGGATATTATCAAGATCAGTATTAAAAATATTTACCAAAGTCAAGAGGTTTTGGACAAAGAAATTGCGGGCTATAAAATATTGACTAAGATTTTAGACGATTTTACCATAGCTGTAGAACACGATCACGCAGGGGAGGCCAGTAGTTTTGATAAATTGATTTTAAAAAATTTCCTCAAAGACTTCGACTTTTCTGAAGCTAAACTTGACGATTGGCTTGTAGATGTTTGTTCTCATGTCGCTTCACTTACCGATAGTAATGCCCTTAGAACTTATCGTAAATTAATAGGAAGTGACTTCTAGGAACTAGATCAAGCCCACTAGATCCTTAATTTGAATTTTATAATAATTGTGTGACCAGTTCACACATTCATTGTTGTGATAAAAACCTTTTTAAAGTGTTCAACAGCACATCTGGATGTTCAATATAAGACATATGGCCTCCTGGTAAAACTTCAACTTTAGTACGTGTAGCGTGAGCAACTGCTTTAGTAGCATCAACCTCTATAACTCCGTCTAGAGCACCTAAGACTATAAGACTCTTATCGTTCACTTTCTTTAGTACGTCTACTCTTTCTTTTCGATCTCGTAAACCTTTTAGCGTATTGATAATTCCTTTTTGTGAACAGTATTTGGCTTCAAGGATAGCGGTATTGATTTCAGAAGAAAACCGGTCTTGGTCTTGAGGTAAGAACAAGTGTTTTATAGCCATAGTTACAAAAGCTTGTGGGTATTTTTGTATCATCACTATCGCTCTATTCCGCTCTTGCTTCCGAATTTCGGAGTCTGCTAAAGGGGTAGAATTTAAAAGTAGTATTTTATTGATTTGTTCAGAACCCGCCTGCGTGTCTTGGGTTTGCAGGCTTGATTGCCCAAGACACAATTCAGCTAAAGCTAAAGCCACATAACCTCCCATAGAATGACCGATAAGACTAACTTTTTGAAGGTTTTCAAATTGGATTAAGGCTAAAAGGATTTCAGCATAATCCTCCATCGTATGGATATATCCAATCGCTTCGGTCTCGCCATGGCCTGGCAAATCTACCGCCAATACCCTATAGTTTTTGGAAAGCTCACGCTGAAGAGTCGCCCACATATTTTTATTTTCTAAAAATCCGTGGATTAAAATAAGAGGCTCGCCAGAACCTATAGAGGAATAGTGAATTGGCGTTTGTTTATAAGTAAAGTTCATTGTCATAAAAAACCCTGTTATTTTTGCAAGGGATAAATTTTAAATTCAGGGATTTTTTAAACATGCTATTTTTTTACGAATTTATGAATTATACTATTTTTATCCGTGTCAAGTTTAATAAAGTAAATACCAGGACTTAAATGAGAAACATCAATCTGATTTGAATTAGCAAGTGAAGTAGTCATCACCCTTTTTCCTCGGGTGTTAAACAATTCAATAGGATTAACTATGTTTCCATGAGTATCAATATTTAATTTATCAAACGTTGGATTTGGATAAATTGTATATTGGTTCTCATCAAAAGTTTCGTTGCTTAAATTTTGAATGTCTACCAACTCACAAGTTACCCAATCATTGCTTGTATCTTCAATATCTAAATCCCAAATTTCATCAATCCTAAACACTTGATCTCCATCTTTTTCAACACATACTGTAAAATATGTAAAAAAATAATCAAATCCCTCAGGAAGAGGAACTTGTTCATTGAACATCAGTGGTAATACCCCTTCTTTGAAAAATATTTCATCTTGCCAAGAAGTTTCAAAATATATAATTTTATAATTGCCATCATAGACTATGTCACTAACAGTAACCGTGTTATCATCGCCTTCAAAAAAAGTTGAAAAAATATCAGTAGTGTCTCCAATTTCTAGTGATAAATCTGCTATTAAATAGTCCTCAGCATCAATTGTTGGCCGATACCATAATTTACCTTCTTCAAGATCCTCCCTATAATAAAAAGAAATGGGGGGTTCCGTTTGATTATACTTGAAGTGATCTGCTTTTTTCAAAATTTCACCATCTGCTGAAACAACTTCTGTTGTGATAGAAAGAGAATCTAAAAATCGGGAGCATCCACAAAGCGTGCCGGGATTATGAAGATATATAACATGTGTCTCTTCTTCGCCAAAAAAAGATTGATAATTTTGAGCATTTACTGAAATCAAAAATAGGAGAAAAAAGTTTAACAGGAATAAAGTTTTCATAATTAGTCCTTTAAAAATAACAATAAAGTTAAGATATTTTTATCTAATATGTTAATATATTGATAGTTGAAAATTTATTCCCATTTTCCCTTAAGAATTCATCAAATCCTCTATCTCTTCAATTTCGATAGGAATATTAGCCATCAAGTTTTTGGGAGTCCCATTTTCTTGTATAACTACATCGTCTTCTAGACGAATACCCATATTTTCCTCTGGCAGATAAATTCCTGGTTCCACAGTGAAAACTTGGTTAGCTTTCATCGGTTCGTTAAGTAGACCATAATCATGTGTGTCTAGTCCAATATTATGAGACGTTCCGTGCATAAAGTATTTCTTATAGGCAGGCCAATCTGGGTTTTCATTTTGAATATCTACCTTGTCTAACAATCCAAGATCTATCAACTCGGAGGTCATTAGTTTCCCCACCTCAACATGGTAATCTTTCCAAATAGTACCAGGAACCAATAGATTGGTAGCTTCTTTTTTGACTTTATTTACCGCATTATAAATTTGCTTTTGTCTATCACTAAACTTTCCAGATACAGGAATAGTACGAGTCATATCACTCGCATAATTCGCATACTCTGCCCCAACATCTATCAAAATTAAATCACCAGTATTCAACTGTTCTTTATTTTCTATATAATGAAGTACGGTTGCGTTTTTCCCTCCTGCGATAATAGGTGTATAGGAAAAACCTCGAGATTTATTCATCAAAAATTCATGCATAAACTCAGCCTCCAACTCATACTCCCATTGGCCAGGTTTGGTATAATTTAAAATTCTTCTGAAACCTTTTTCAGTAATAGTGCAAGCTTTTTGCATCACTTCTAGTTCTAAAGGATGCTTGATAGAGCGCAAGCGTTGTAAAATAGGATTGCTTTTGGCCACTTGATGGGCGGGGTAGTTTTCTTTTAACCACTTATTAAATCGATCTTCACGAGTTTGGGTGGCATGATCTGCCCGATAGTGCTCGTTGGTATTCATATATACCAAGCCGCATTGGGTCATCAATTCATTAAAAACTTTAGGGAAGTCTTTTAACCAATATACCGTTTTTATCCCTGTGTTTTGAAGCGCTTTTTCTTCATTGAGTTTTTCTCCTTCCCAAACCGCTATATGCGGATTGGTCTCTGTCAGAAATAAAACTTCTCTGTGTTTAGGATTTGGAGCATCAGGAAATAATACCAAAATACTTTCCTCTTGGTCTACACCACTGAGGTAGTAAATATTTCGATCTTGTTGAAAAGGAATGGTACTATCTGCACCAATTGGATATGTATCGTTAGAATTGAATACTGCCAAGCTGTTAGGCAGCATCTGACTCATGAAATTTTTTCTATTCTGAATGAACAAGTCAGATTTTATAGGTTCGTATCTCATAATTTTAATTTTTTCCAAAGGTAAGAAATGGAAGGTGAAAATTGTATTTGTTAGGTTTTAAGTGGTGACTAAAAGTTTTCAAGACACAAATTGGGTGATAAAACTCAAAGGTTTTCGTAAAATCAATTCAATAGACTTTAAAACTATTCTAAATTATGGCTAAACAACTGGCTTTATTTGCTTGCGAGCTCTAGGTGGTGTATTTTTGTGTTATAATTAAATAAAGACTTATGGCTGGAATAAGCAAAACATCAATAGCAAGGAAATTTGCTATGGCTCTATCAGGACTATTTCTAGTCCTTTTTTTAGCTCAACATTTTACAATAAATTTTACATCGGTAGTAAGTCCATCCACTTTTAATGAAATATCCCATTTTATGGGGACTAATTTTGTGGTCCAAGCGATTTTACAACCTATTTTAATTTTGGGAGTTGTATTTCACTTTATCATGGGATTTGTCCTAGATATTAGAAATAGAAAAGCAAGGTCTGTGAGTTACGCCAAATTTAACGGTGGTTCCAATTCTTCTTGGATGTCTAGAAACATGATTATTTCTGGGAGTGTAGTATTACTATTTTTAGGCTTACACTTTTACGATTTCTGGATTCCAGAATTGGTTCATAAATACGTTGAGAGCCATCCTGATGATCCAACACGTTACTACAACGAAACCGTAGCGAAATTTACTGGAGATCCGATACGAACAGGTTTGTATGCATTATCATTTTCTTTTTTAATGCTTCACTTACTTCATGGCTTTGCCTCTTCATTCCAATCTGTTGGTTTCAACAACATGTATTCAAAAGCTCTAAAGGTCTTTACAAAAGCTTTTGCAATTGTTATCCCAATGGGATTCGTTTTTATTGCTATATTTCACTACTTTAATAACTTATAAGCGAAAGGATTATGACAGTTTTAGATTCAAAAGTACCAGAAGGACCCATTGAGAAAAAATGGACCAAACATAAAAATGAAATCAATCTTGTTAATCCTGCCAACAAACGTAATATTGACATTATAGTTGTTGGAACTGGGTTAGCAGGAGGTAGCTGTGCAGCAACATTAGCAGAACTTGGATATAATGTAAAAACATTTTGTTTTCAAGATTCGCCAAGACGTGCACACTCTATTGCAGCTCAAGGAGGAATTAACGCCTCAAAAAATTACCAAGGTGATGGAGATTCCGACTACAGATTATTTTATGACACGGTAAAAGGTGGCGATTATAGATCTCGAGAAGGGAATGTCTACAGACTCGCCGAAGTATCTAGTAATATTATTGACCAATGTGTGGCACAAGGTGTTCCTTTCGCAAGAGAATATGGGGGTTTGCTAGACAACAGATCATTTGGAGGAGTATTGGTATCAAGAACTTTTTACGCCAAAGGTCAAACAGGTCAACAACTTTTACTTGGAGCTTATTCAGCAATGAATAGACAGATTAACAGAGGTAAGATTCAATCTTTCACTAGACATGAAATGATGGATTTGGTTTTGGTTGATGGAAAAGCAAGAGGAATTATCGCTAGAGATTTGATATCTGGAGAAATTGAAAGACATTCTGCGCATGCTGTGGTCTTAGCCTCTGGTGGTTATGGGAATGTGTTCTATTTATCTACCAATGCTATGGGTAGTAATGTGACGGCCGCTTGGAGAGCTCACAAAAAAGGAGCCTTTTTTGCAAATCCATGCTTTACACAAATTCACCCTACTTGTATTCCTGTTTCAGGAGATTTACAGTCAAAATTAACCTTGATGTCTGAGTCGTTAAGAAACGACGGACGTATTTGGGTTCCTAAACATAGTAAAGATGCTGAAGCTATCCGAGAGGGTAAGTTAAAGCCAACTGAACTTGGTGAAGAAGATAGAGATTATTATTTAGAGAGAAGATATCCAGCTTTTGGAAATCTTGTTCCACGTGATGTTGCTTCTAGAGCAGCAAAAGAACGTTGTGATGAAGGCTATGGTGTAAACAAAACCGGACAAGCTGTTTATTTGGACTTTAAAGCTGCCATTGAACGTTATGGTAAAGAAAAAGCCTTCATATCTGGACACAAGAAACCAGGTAAAGAAGAAATTATAAAATTGGGTGAAGAAGTTATTGAGTCTAAGTATGGTAACCTATTTGAGATGTATGAGAAAATTACGGATCAAAACCCATACAAAACTCCAATGATGATTTTCCCTGCGGTTCACTATACAATGGGTGGTCTTTGGGTAGATTACAACTTGATGACAACAATTCCTGGATGTTATGCTACTGGAGAAGCTAATTTCTCTGATCACGGAGCAAACAGATTAGGAGCTTCTGCCCTTATGCAAGGTTTAGCAGATGGGTATTTTGTCTTGCCATATACCATTGGTGATTACTTATCAGATGATATTAGAACTGGCAGCATTTCTACAGATACTGAAGAGTTTGAGAAAGCAGAAAAAGAGGTAAAGGAAAGAGTTCAAAAACTTTTTGCTGCCAAAGGCAAGAATCCTGTTGACTATTACCACAAGAAATTAGGGAAAATTATGTGGGACAAATGTGGAATGTCTCGAAACATAAAGGATCTTAAAGAAGCCCTAGAGGAAATTAAAGAACTAAGAGATGACTTCTGGGCCAATGTAAAAGTAACCGGTAAAGAAGGGACTAAAAATTCTGAATTAGAGAAAGCAGGACGAGTTGCAGATTTCCTTGAACTTGGAGAACTTTTCGCTAAAGATGCTTTAGAAAGAAATGAATCTTGTGGGGGTCACTTTAGAGAAGAATACCAAACAGAAGATGGTGAGGCTTTAAGAGATGATGAAAATTATCGATTTGTTTCAGCATGGGAATTTGTTGGTAACCCTAGAGATGCGAAACTTCATAAAGAAGAATTGATTTTTGAGAATATTGAATTAAAAACAAGAAGCTATAAATAATTGAATTATGAAGCTTAATTTAAAAATATGGCGTCAAGAAGATGCCAAAGATAAAGGAGGATTTCAAAATTATAAAGTAGATGGTATCGATGGAGATATGTCTTTCTTAGAAATGCTAGATGTTTTAAATAATACTCTAGTAGAGGAAGGGGTTGACCCCGTTGAATTTGACCATGACTGCAGAGAGGGAATCTGTGGATCGTGTTCGCTCCAAATTAATGGAGAACCTCATGGACCCGATAGACGAGTCACTACATGTCAACTCCACATGAGAAAGTTTAAGGATGGAGATGATATTGTTATAGAGCCGTTTAGAGCTACTGCTTTTCCTGTCATCAAAGATTTAGTCATTGATAGGTCTGCTTTTGATAGAATTCAACATGCCGGCGGTTACATATCGGTTAACACGTCTGGTAATACTCAGGATGCCAACAGTATTCCTATAGAAAAAGATAATGCAGACGATTCGTTTTATGCGGCGACTTGTATAGGTTGTGGTGCGTGTGTGGCTGCTTGTAAAAATGCGAGTGCGATGTTATTTACCGCAGCAAAAGTTTCACAGTTTGCTTTATTACCTCAAGGGGAAGTAGAAGCTCACGAACGTGTACTCAGCATGGTAAACCAGATGGATAAAGAGGGATTTGGTAACTGTACCAACACAGGAGCCTGCGAAATAGAATGTCCTAAGGGGATTTCTCTTGAGAATATCGCTAGATTGAATAGAGAGTATCTAGGAGCTAGTTTCTCTGGATAACTTCGATTTAAAATAAGGTATACTCATTAAGCTAAAAAAGCAGGAATTCTAAAAGTTCCTGCTTTTTTAGTGATCAAAGAATTCTATTTGATTAAGTTTTCTAAGACCCTAAATTGCATAATTTTCCTAAGAATTTTATGGATTTGAAATTGAGCATTAATTTTTAAACAATTAATATCTGTCTCGTTTTATGATACAGGTACTTTAGTTTCAAAGGGAGAAGTGGTTTTATGTACTAGTTACTCTAGTTCTAATGAGCCCCATCATATAATACCAATTTAGTTTTTAAATGTTTTATTAAATAGTTGAATTATACTACGACGTAGCTCAGCACAGGTTTTTTACTTAGTTGAGGAGAAAAATATAAGCATAGCCTTAGCTACAGTAATTCTTTTTGATAAAATGCACGGAAGAAAGAAACGATTTATTGCGATAGGATAGGTCTAAATGGGTAAAAGTAGCCTACTAGAATTTGCTAGTTTTTAGATTCAACTGATACAAATAACGAGTAAAAAATAATTGATTTTTTTTTTGAGAAGATTCGATAAGGCCTTAAAAAATGAAACAGTTTCATTTGGTAAAGATTGGAATCTATTATTTTCTAAAATTTAGAGCAATTTTTTTATTGCCAAAGATTTTATTATATTTAGTATTCTTATTTAGCTTATTAGTTTTATAATTTATTTTGAACCCCACGGATAACCATATTCTCGGTAGTTATTAAGTACTAGTGAATTTGATTAATGAATAATTTACTTGGTATAAGTAGCGAGTTTATTTAAAAAACTATCATTATGAAATTTAGTTCACTCAGCCTTTTATTTTTTTTCATCCTATCTGCAAATGCTCAAGACGTATTTTTAGAAAAATATAAAGATTATTTCGAGTTACCCCGTGAATCCATATTTGTTCATACAAATAAGTCGGTGTTTACAGCTGGAGAGTATTTATGGTATAAAGGTTATGCTATCGATAGAACTAATGGGAAATTAAGCGATAACGTAAGAAATATTCAGGTCTTTGTTTATGATAGCATTGGTAATTTAATTGATAAATCAATGGTACTTGCAAACAACGGTATTTTCTTTAATCAAATTAAAATAGATAGTACGTTTACACCAGGGCGCTACTATTTTAAGGCGATGACTAATTACATGAATAATTTTAAGGAATCTGATGCTTATTTTCAAAAGTTTGAGGTCATCGATGAGGTTGTGAGATCTAAAACAAAAGCTCAAGATATTGAAGTAGTTATTCGTCCTGAAGGACAAGAAATCGTTTATGGTTTAAATTCTAATTTGGGTATAAAAATTACTAACGATATAGGCAACCCTGAAGAATCAACTCTTATACTATTTGAAAATAATACCCCAATAAAAGAATTTACAACTAGTAAATTGGGTTTAGCAAGAATGAATTTTAGACCACTTAAAAATAAAACCTACAAAATAGAAGTCATAACAAAAGGAGGCTTTAAGAAGATCATCCCGATTGAAGATATAAAATCTAAAGGTAATTCTCTTGACCTTATCAATTTAAAAAAACACATCTATTTAAATATTGAGACCACATCTATTAAAGAACATGAAAAATGGCAATTGTTTATTTTTAAGGATCAAAACTTTATTTCATTCAATATTGAAATGAATAATTCTGAGAAGTCAATTGCGATAGAAAAAGATAAACTTTTTGTTGGCCTAAATACAATTCAACTCTTAAAGGATGGTAAAGCTGTATTAGAACGCATGTATTTGAATGAAACTACAGATGAAACTGAATCTAAAGTTGACTATACACTAAAGCAAGTCGATAAACAAGATTCTATAATTTTAAGTTTAAACTTCAAAAATAATAGTAAATTAATGCTTAGTGCCTCCATACTACCAAAAGAAAACATCACTTATAGGTCGCCGCAATCTATTATTAAAACATTGAGATTAAATCCTTACATAGATAATAATGACTTTAAATCTTTTTTTGATTATACGTCGCTATCAAGTTTAAATGAGTTGGATGTACTATTGTTAATGTCAAAAAGTCTATACACAACTAACCTTGAATTATCTGAACCACCTACACTTCAATATAAACGAGAGAACGGTTTTGACCAAATCTTGTATTTGATAGATAAAATAAAAAAAGATGATGACCTTATGGTAGGTATAGCCTCTAGATTTAATAAGGACTATAGTTTAAAACTTGATTCATCAAGGGTCTTTTTTTTAAAAAATAAATATCCAGTGATTGGAGAAAAACTTGAATATACTGCTGTAAACAAGCTAGGCAATTTTAAAGCACCAAAATTAACTTTGAAAACTCGTGTAATTTTTAATAACCAACATCCTGTTTTATTTGAAGAGCTTGACACTTTACCATTTTTAAAAGATATTTCATTATCTAAAAATAGAGTTGCAGCTAATTTCACCAAAACAAATGAACTTAAGGAAGTCATTATTTTAGCACCAAAAAATAAAGAAGAAAAAATAGATCGATTCATTCGAGGTACTAGAGAAGAAATTACTGAAGATATAGTTAATGAATATTTAAAACTTTCAGCTTATCTAGCTGCAAAAGGTTTTAGAGTAAATGAAAACTATGGTGCATTCGGAGAAGTGTTTGAAGTTCATAGGTTAAGAAATCGAAGTCAAGGTTTAGGAGATATTGGACAAGTTGGATTCATATTAGACGGCACTAGATTTAAAAATGCTTCATTTCTATCCAATGCTCGATTGGATCAATTTGAATCAATTACAATTAATAAAGACGGCTTTGGAGAAGGCTTCTTTGGACAAGGCGGAATTATAGCACTTGAAAGCCGTAAAACACCTCTTTATGATAAAGATAATGGAGGAGTGTTTACCTCAATAGATGTAAAGGAAGGTTATAATGAAATAAAAAAATACACTAACCCAAATTATACATCTTACAATAGCGAAACATTTAAAAGACTTGGCTCTATAGCCTGGTTTCCTAATATAGTAGTTCAAGGAGGAACCCAGAATAATAATAGTGTTGATTTGAAAGTGGTGGATACTAAACTTAAAGAAGGTATTATTTATATTGAAGGTATTTCAGAAGATGGCCAATTACACAGTTACAGAATCCCTATTAAATTGAATAACAATTAGACTGGATATTTTAAACTATCTGTAAAAAGAAGAGTAAGTGGTGTTCTTTAAAAAATGAATCACAGCTTAAGAAATATAAAGGATGATATAAATTCTAAGTTAATGTAACTATTAGGTTTGTGTTTGGTGTATCAATTGTTTCAATTATATTCGATAGGAATATCTTTGAGGGTAGCAATAAAGCAGTATTTTTTTCAATATTATTTAGTTTGATTACTTTAAACCTTATAAGGATATCAATTTCTAAAGTCTCATCAGATTAAGATGAGGGTTTGAAAATCCTATATTTGTAATGGATCAATTATTATGTAATGCAGAAGTTGCATTTATGACTTGAATTCAGCAATTGAAAAAACCTACTTTATTAAAGAATATATTTCTATATATAAATGGGACTTTACCTTTAGTAGTGGACTCAAATTCCTGAAGCGCTTTTTGATAAAGTGTCTTGAGAAGTGCTTTAAAAATTTTATGAATAGTACTTATTAATACATCAATAAAATTTTGAGATTGCTGTATTTTTAAATAAATTTAGTAATTTTAACATCATACCCACGACTAATATTTTAATTAAAACCTGTGAAATTTGAAACAAGAACATATTGTCATCATCGGGAATGGTATATCAGGAGTGACTTTAGCTAGGCATATTCGAAAATTATCCAATCAGCGTATTACCTTAATTTCTTCTGAAAGTGAACATTTCTTTTCTAGAACCGCTTTGATGTACGTTTATATGGGTCACATGAAATGGAATCATCTTAAGCCATATGAAGATGGATTTTGGAAAAAAAATAGAATAGACATTAAGCAGGCTTATGTTTCTGCCGTTGATCATAAAAACAAAGAGTTACAGCTAGAATCAGGAGAAGCATTTTCTTATGATAAGCTTGTCATTGCTTGTGGCTCTAAATCAAACAAATTCGGTTGGCCTGGTCAAGATTCCGATGGTGTTTTGGGCCTTTATAGCAAACAAGATTTAGAGTCTCTAGAAGTTCATGCCCCAAATAAGGAGGTATGCAAGAGAGCCGTTATCGTTGGTGGTGGTTTAATAGGAATTGAATTAGCAGAAATGCTTGCGACTAGAAATATCCCTGTTACTCTATTGGTTAGGGAGAGCCATTTTTGGAACAATGTGCTACCTGATGAAGAAGCAAAGCTTATTGACAGACATATTCGAGAGCATCATATCGACTTAAGATTAGAAACTAATCTTGAAGAAATCAGTGCAGATAAAACAGGTAGAGTTAAGGCTATAAAAATTAAAGAAACAGGAGAGGTTTTGGAGTGTGATTTTGTAGGGCTAACGCCTGGGGTTTCACCAAATATCGATTTCCTTAACTCCAGTGATATCGAATTAAATCGAGGAGTTTTAGTGAACCGAAATCTGGAAACCAGCGTAGAGGATATTTATGCTATTGGAGACTGTGCCGAGCAAAGGCAGCCTATCGGAAATCGTCCATCAATTGAAGCGGTCTGGTATACCGGTAGAATGATGGGAGAGACTTTGGCTCAAACACTCTGTGGTAATCTTAGAGAATACAAGCCAGGGCATTGGTTTAATTCGGCTAAGTTTTTCGATATCGAATATCAAACATATGGTTGGGTATTTAACCAACCTAAGGAAGGACAAACTGATTTTTATTGGCAACATACCGACGGAAAAAAATGCATACATATCCAGTATGAAATTGAATCGAGGATTTTTAAAGGAATAAACACCTTTGGGATTCGACTACGCCATGAAGTTTTTGATCGCTGGTTAACTGAGAAAGCTACAGTTGACGAGGTTATTAAAAACCTGAAGTCGGCTAACTTTGATCCTGAATTTTTTAAGTCTTATGAGAAAGAAATTCAAAATAAATTTCAACATACACTAAAAACAATCTAATTATGAGTGAATATGTAAACATGTCTGTTACAGGCAACTCGCCAGAAGCTTTAAATGTCCAGCAAAAACTATCTTCTGCATTAGGATTGTTAGGTGTTTCTATAATGGTCTTATCGGGTTTCAATATTCAATTTCAACCTAAAATTGTTTGGGTGAGTTTGTCGCTTATCATGGTTTTCGCAGGGATTTTTTGGTATTCCAAAGTGAGTTATGGTTATATGACTGAAGGTATCAAAAACGATCGGGTTTATTTTAAATCTCTAACCAACCGTGGATTCTGGGCTTATATTTTAGGCTTAGTCTTGACAGGATTTTATATTGTGCTTTATTTTTATCCTAGCTGGATAGGATTGAGTAGCGATGGAGAAAATACAGGAGTTGTAGCTTTGTTTGATCCGTTAAGCAAAGCTATAAGCGGGAATGCAGCAAGCCAATGGTTTGTCTACGGAACCTTGTACACCCTAGCTATTGTTGGTTTTGGTGTAAAATTCCTATGGAAATATCGTCATAATCGCTATCAACGCTTACGCACATTTTCAGTTATGTTTTTCCAATTGGGATTTGCATTTTTAATTCCTGAGCTGATGTCAAGACTCAACGGAGATGATTTTTCATTACCCTATTATAACTTCGTCAACATATGGCCATTAAACTACTATAATTTTGAGCAGTATAGAGTCGATCAGTATATAAATGCGGGAAATGTTGGGATTGGATTACTTATTTTTGGAGTTCTTTCTATCCTTATTATTACTCCTATTCTAACTTATAAATATGGTAAGCGCTGGTATTGTTCTTGGGTGTGTGGCTGTGGAGGATTAGCAGAAACTGCGGGAGATTCTTTCCGCCATTTGAGCGATAAATCCCAGTCTTCTTGGAAATTGGAGCGCTGGTTAGTCCATACAGTTGTTGTTTTTGTTGTCATAATGACGACGGCAGTTGTTTATTCATATCTAAATACTGATAAGTATTGGTTGTCTGGTACTGCTTTCCTTATAAGTGTAGCAAGTTTACTGACGATGGTCTTTACTTGGACGATGCTTTATAAGCGTGAAGAACTGCAAAACGATGCTAAATATGGGGCTATTGGTTTTTTTGTCGTTATACTTTCCTTGTTGGGACTTCACTTTTCTGAACTTATAGATAAGGTTTTTTTATTTGAAGCGGAAACCCTAAGATCAACCTATGGTTTTGTAATTGGTGCTATTTTTTCTGGAGTTGTAGGGGTGGGCTTTTACCCTATTTTTGGGAATAGAGTTTGGTGTAGATTTGGATGTCCTATGGCTGCTATTTTAGGATTTCAACAGCGCTTATTTTCAAAATTCAGAATTACGACCAACGGTGGTCAATGTATTTCCTGTGGAAACTGTACTACGTATTGTGAGATGGGAATAGATGTGAGAGCCTATGCGCAAAAAGGAGAAAATATAGTTAGATCCTCTTGTGTGGGTTGTGGAATTTGTGCCTCAGTCTGTCCAAGAGGAGTTTTAAAATTGGAGAATGATACACCAGTTGGCAGAATCAATTCAAAAGAAATCCTTCTTGGAAATGATGTGGATTTGATGGACTTGGTGAATCATAATAAGTAAAATAATTTTACAGTATAATTTAACTCCTTCTCGTAATATTGGGAAGGAGTTTTTGTTTTATTTCAAAAAAACATCAATTCTTTAGGAATACATTTATTAATTTATTTATTTTTAAGAAATATTTAATTATTAAAATATTAATTAGTTTTACTTATGATTATATAAAATATATAAATTAAACTTATAGTGTCTAAGTTTTCCATTTTGTTTCCTTTACTCAAAATTAAATACGCTTATGATGGAAGATATGAAAAGTTCTAAAGACGGCTCAAAAGCAAAGGCTGGGGACGTGAATTCCTCTCCCGCGAAATGTCCGTTTTTAAATGGCGATATGAAGGAGGCTGCTGGTAGTGGTTCCGGTAATAAAGACTGGTGGCCAAACTCTTTAAATATAAATATACTTAGGCAAAACTCATCAATGGCTAGCCCAATGGATGAGGATTTCGATTATGCGGAAGAGTTTAAAACCCTAGATCTTAAAACTGTCAAAGAAGACTTAAAAGAACTTATGACAACTAGCCAAGAGTGGTGGCCAGCAGACTATGGGTACTATGGTCCATTTTTCATAAGAATGGCCTGGCATGCGGCGGGAACTTATAGAATTCAAGATGGTCGCGGTGGAGCTGGAACTGGTTCTCAACGTTTTGCACCGCTTAATAGTTGGCCAGATAATGCTAACCTTGATAAAGCAAGATTATTACTTTGGCCAATAAAAAAGAAATACGGTAGAAAACTATCTTGGGCAGATTTAATCGTGCTAACAGGAAATGTAGCTCACGAATCTATGGGCCTTGAGATGCAAGGTTTTGGTGGTGGACGTGAAGATATATGGCAACCCGAAGAGGATGTGTATTGGGGATCTGAAAAAGAATGGTTAGACAATGATGAACGATACTCAGAAGGAGAATTAGAAAATCCATTAGGAGCTTCTCATATGGGGCTAATTTATGTTAACCCAGAAGGACCAAACGGAAAACCAGACCCTATAGGTGCAGCTCATGATATTCGAGTTACTTTTGGTCGAATGGCTATGAATGATTATGAGACCGTAGCTTTAATTGCTGGAGGGCACACCTTTGGTAAAACTCACGGTGCTGCAAATGATTTGGAATATGTAGAAGCTGAACCAGAAGGCGCACCAATCGAAATGCAAAGTATGGGTTGGAAAAATAACTACAAAAGCGGTAAAGGTGAAGATACAATCACCAGTGGACTTGAAGGTGCATGGACCGACACTCCAACCAAGTGGAGTCATAAATATTTTGAAAACTTATTCAAATTCGATTGGGAATTGACCAAAAGTCCAGCAGGCGCACACCAATGGAAGCCAAAAGACAATGGAGGAGCGGGAACTATCCCAGACGCACACAATCCTACTAAAAAACATGCTCCATTTATGTTGACTACTGATATCGCTTTGAAGGAAGATACTGCTTATGAAAAAGTATCCAGACATTTTTATGAAAATCCAAATGAATTTGCTGAAGCGTATTCCAAGGCTTGGTTTAAGTTAATGCACCGTGATATGGGACCAATTGATCGTTACTTAGGGACAGATGTCCCAAAAAAACAAGAGAACTGGCAAGATCCTATACCTGCTGTAGATCACGAATTAATCAATGATAAAGACGGTGCAGAATTAAAATCTAAAATTTTGAATTCTGAGTTATCCATTTCTGAATTGGTTTCTACAGCTTGGGCATCGGCTTCTACCTTTAGGCATTCCGATAAGCGTGGTGGTGCAAATGGTGCCCATATAAGACTTGAGCCACAAATAAATTGGGCAGTCAATTCTCCAAAACAATTGTCTAAAGTTCTAGAGGTTTTGACTAAAATTCAATCTGACTTTAATGCGTTGCAAAAAGAAAATAAAAAAGTTTCCATGGCAGATTTAATTGTACTAGGGGGGAACGCCGCTATTGAGAAGACTGCTGAAGCTGGAGGGAATTATATTCAAATTCCGTTTTATCCTGGACGAACAGATGCCTTAAAAGAGCAAACTGAGATTGACTCATTTGATGCTTTGGAGCCAATGGCTGACGGATTTAGAAATTATTCCAAAGGATATCTTAAAGTTACTGATGAAGAATTGCTCATAGATAGGGCCAACTTGTTGACTTTGACAGCTCCAGAAATGACAGTGCTTATTGGAGGTATGAGAGTTTTAAATACCAACTATAATCACTCTAAACATGGTGTTTTTACAAATCGTCAAGGTGTTTTAACAAATGACTTTTTTACAAATCTACTGGACCTTGGAACAACTTGGAAATCTAGTAATGAAGAACAAACTTTGTTTGAAGGGAGTGACCGTAAAACTGGGGAGATAAAATGGACAGGAACACGAGCTGATCTTATTTTTGGATCCAATTCAGAATTAAGGGCTCTTGCTGAAGTTTATGGATCTTCAGATTCTGAAAAAAAGTTTGTCAAAGATTTTGCATCTGCTTGGAATAAAGTCATGAATTTAGATCGATATGATTTACACCAAATTTGAATTAGAGTCAAGAGGTGGTTTGAAAACGAACTGCCTCTTTTTATTTAGAACCTAAGGAGACGTTACAACGTAAATAGTTTAAACCTATTTAGAACCTGGTTCTACTGTTTTCAAGTTTATTTCTTTAGAAAGCTACTCTAAAAAGTTTATACTTTTTGAATACCTGCATAAGAGGCAAATAGAAGTATTTAATTTAGCATAAAGACACTTTACGATTATGAATAGGTTCAGAATTCAATATTTAATATTATTTTTATAGAAATTACAGCAATTTTTATGTAGAAGTAAGCGTTTTAAATAACTTGCTAGGGTAAATTGACTTATTTTAAAAATATGAAATACTTACTTATTATATGTGTCGTTTTCTTAGGGTGCACAGACAATAGACCTCTAGACTCAGATGATTTTGAATTGAGTCCAAGGTTTGAAGTTAACTTGTTTCAAATTCAGTATCCAGCTCTACTTATCAATGTTGGAAATAATTCTATCCCTTCTCCTAATACTATCCGCCAATTTGTGAATACCGATTTTCTAAATGAGCAGTTTAATGCGGATTATTTAAAATCTCTAGAATTTAAGTTTTTAGCAGAGAACAGTATCGATACACCACAAACTTTTGAGTTTATTTTCTTTGATGCCGATGGCGTTGAAACTTTGACAATTACACATAGTATAGAAGAAGGTGATGAGTCTACCCCAAAAACAGGGAGGTTTGCAAACTTATATACTACACAATCTGACATAGAAAAAATAACAAACAGTGTAGAGTTAGAAGTTGTTTTTAGTCAGCCTTTATCAGCGGATAATAACGGTATAATGAACCTTGAGTGTGTCATTGAGGCTAGTTATCTTTATACAAAAGGATGAAGTTTATACCTTTTCTTTTTTTTGTTTTAATATCCAATACTCTACGGAGTCAAGACAATCATTTGCTCTACAACCAAAGGCATAATCCGCAATCTTTGATGCTGAATCCAGGAGCTGCTTATGAAAAAACAGACTTTCATATCGGAGTCCCTATACTTTCTAATGTTTATGCTTCTGTTGGAAACACGGTGCTCAATGTAGATAATCTATTCAACACTAGAGATTTCAATACCAATGTGGCAGCATCTCTAGATCGTATATCAGCTAAAGATTTTGTGGCTTTTAATCAAAGAATTGATCTTATTAATTTTGGTTGGAAAAGTAATTCGCGTTACTATACTGCCGGAGTATATCAGGAAAGTGATGCTGTATTAAATTTTCCAAAAGACTTATTGCAACTTGCTTATTATGGAAATGTTGGTCAAAATAGAAGTTATGATATTGGACAAATCAACTTCAGAGGAAACCTGCAGACCGTATTTCATTTTGGAATTAATCAACAAGTAAATGACGATTTACATATCGGAGTGAGAAGTAAGCTCTACACTTCGAGTGTTAATATAAAATCAGTAAGAAATACTGGGCGCTTTATATCCAGGGAGAATCAGCAAGGGTTTTTACTCAATCAAAGCATAAGCGATTTGAACTTAAATTTTCAAAGTACAGGTTTGCAAAGTCTTGATCAACTGGTTCCTGGGAATATACTCATTGGTTCTAACTATGGAGTAGGCTTTGATTTTGGAATATCTTATTTTTTAAATGAGAGGCTAGAATTCACAGGGAGTATTTTAGACCTTGGTTTTATTCGTTTTACAAAAGACACCAGTCAAGACGTTTATGAAGGTTCTTTTGATTACGGTGGTCTTGGTATCGAGTTCCTTGATTTTGAAAGTGATGAAGATTTGATTGATTATTATCAAAATTTGCTTGATGATATTGAAGCGAATTTATTGGGAGAGACTACTTCTGGATCATATACATACGTTCAACCAACTAAAATAAATTTAGGATTGAGTTATAATTTTGGAAAAGAAGCAAGGCCATGCACTTGCAGTCTAAAGTCAGTGGCAAAGCCCTCAGGTAACCAAACTTTAAGTCTGCACGCTTTTAGTATGGTAAGTGCTGGGAATCTATTTTACAGTCTCAATGGAATCTACCAGCGGAGCTTTTGGAAAGTATTGTATGCAAAGGTGAGTTTAGGGATAGACCAATTTAATAGACCAAATTTTGGAGGAGGGTTGGCTCTAGATGTATGGAAGTTTAACCTATCTCTAAATGTAGATCGCTTAAATCATTTTAATAACATTTATAATGCCGAGGCTCTAGCTTTTCAGTTTGGTCTAAACCTAAAACTTTAAGGCCTTTTTTTGAATCTAACCACATATCCTAAGCCTTCAACAGCTATCTAATATTCCGAGGTATTCTTATAGGTCACAGTTCCTTGAATATGTTTAAAACCTAAAGAGGTCAAATCTAGTTTTACGCCTTTAGCTTCTTGAGAAGAAGCTTTACCGAGTTAACCAATGCAAATATCTT
>NZ_CM009131.1 GCF_002836055.1 Psychroflexus sp. MES1-P1E | reverse complement strand
GCGAAATAGTAATAAAATCAAGGCTTTTGATTCGTCACAAAGTTTTGCTTAATCTAAAAATTGGTGCTTCGAAATCGCCTACTTTTCATATACTAAACGTTAGCTTTAATACAAAAAAAAACGAACTATGACAACAATAGGATTTAACTTTACTTCATCTGATATATACTTTGTAGTTGTTGAAGGAACTCTAAATGCACCAAATTTCGTATCCAAAAATAAAATTAGCCTTCCAGCAAATCACAGCGTTTCAGAAAGAGTAGATTGGTTTGAAAATGAATTAACTGCAATTTTGAACAATGTGAATCCTGATAGAGTAAGTTATAGATTAACAATTAACAACGTTACAAATAACTATGTTCATTGTGTTTATTATGCACAAGGAATTTTAAACTTTCTTTGCCATAAAAGTCAAATAGCAATATGTCACACTTCACCTGCATCAGTCAAACCAAATAAATTCAATCAACCGAACGGAACAAACCTTGAAACATATGTTGACAATGTTTTGGGTTTTCATCCACCACATTGGAATAAAAATATGCGAAATAGTGCTTTAGTTGCAATGCTACAATTATAAAATATGGATATTGGAAAATTTACAACAATCGGTTTTATTGGAGGTGGAAATTTCGGTAAAGTATTTCGTGCAAAAGATAATTTACTAGATGTAGAAAGAGCTATTAAATTAATTACCGTTCAAAATCCTCAACAATTTTTAGACGCAATAAATGAAGCCAAAATTTTAGAAAAGTGTAGACATAAGAATATTGTAGATGTTAAAGAAATCGATATTCATCAAATTCAAAACACACCTGTTCCTTGTATAGCAATGGAATACTTAGCCAAAGGAAGTGCTCAATGGTTTTTAGAAAAAAACTTTGTTACTGTAAAAAAAGCTCTAAAAATAGTCTCAGATGTTTTATTTGGTTTAGAACACGCACATAATGAAGGTATTTTTCATAGAGATATAAAGCCTGCGAATATTTTATTTGCAGACAACCTTAGTGCGAAACTTTCTGATTTCGGACTTGCTTATGGATTAGCTAATCAACCTTTTAATTTTGCTGGATATAGCTCTCATTTGCCACCAGAAGTATTAGAAAATGTTGGACAAGACGAATTAAGTGACATTTACTCTTTAGGAATCACTTTTTACAGATTAATTAATAATTTATCTAATTTGAATGTTCCTTACGCAAATGATGCTGAATGGTTAAATGCTGTAAAACGAGAAAAATTTCCGAAAAGAGAATTTCAACCTCATATTCCAAAGTCTATTATAAGAGTTGTAAGAAAGTCAATGAAACCAAATCGAAATGATAGATTTAAAACCTGTTTGGAATTTAGACAAGCTTTACAAAAAATACAATTAGCAATAAATTGGTCTTATTTAGCAGACGGAGAATGGAAAGGTAAATATAGGAACGACCAATACGAATTAAAAAGGTATAGTAAACGGACTGGATTTTTTATTGATTTCATAAAGAACGGTCGAAAAGACAGTAAATATTGCTGTGCTCAAATTCCAGATGAACAAACGGCCAAAAAAGAGTTTTTTAAAATATTACAAGAAACAACAATTAGAGTATAAGTACTAAAGCTAACAAAGTATAAAAATAATAAGGGTTAAGTGCCAAACCTAAAGTTGGTACGTACTAAAAAAGTCCGCCAAATTTACAATTTGACGGTTAAAATAAAAATAACGGTAAAATTGTAAATTTGGCTAAGTACTAACCGAAAAGTAAGTGCATTTTAATCCCTTACTATTCTTATACAAACCGTTGTGTGTAATGCAAAAAAAACCTCACTGAATTGAAATTATAGGTAATGAAAAACGAATTTCCAACTACAAAAACTAACCGAATTTTATTGCGTGAAATAACAGGTTTGGACATTGAGAATGTCTTTAAAGGACTTTCAAACCCAAATGTTATTCAGCATTATGGAATTAGTTTTGACAGTTTAGAGGCTACTAAGGAACAAATGACTTGGTTTGCGGATAAGAAACAAAAGTGGTGGGCAATTTGCTCTCTCGATAATCAAACTTTTTATGGTGCAGGCGGACTAAATGATATTGATTATGAAAAAAGTAAAGCGGAAATCGGACTATGGCTACTTCCAGATTTTTGGGGGATGGGAATTATGAAAGAAGTTTTACCTTTAATATCTGATTACGGATTAAACAAACTCAAATTAAATCGAATTGAAGGATTTGTTGAGACCGATAATGTGAATTGTAAAAATGTAATGTCTAAACTTGATTTCAAAAATGAAGGAAGAATGAAAGACTGCGAAATAAAAAATAGAAAATTAATAAGCGTCGATGTATACGCGAAAACGAATTAGATTGTGGAAAGCACTTCACACAACAAAGAACTGAGTTAAAATCCAAGTTTAATTTCATTTAATTTTTGACAAAAGTGTTGCTTGGCATTATTGAAGTGGAATAAACCGATTTCATCAATTTATTTCCAATCCAACAAGCTATTATTACCATCAAGTTGCTAATTTTTTAAATTAATTTTTTCGTATTGAAATGTAGTGTGGGTTATATTCCACGCCAGACCTGACGATTGCAAATGCTTGATGAATCAATTTGTTGCACACGGCTATCAATGCGAGTTTACTGCTCTTACCCTTACTTACAATCCTATCGTGAATAGCCTTACAGGACTTATTATATTTATAGGCAGACATAGAACACATAAACATTAGGTTTCTCAGGTTTCTGTTTCCCATCTTGCTTATTCTGCTGCGCCCTCTAACACTGCTGCCAGAACGTTTTATCATAGGAGTAGTTCCTAAGTAACTACAAAGCTGCGAAGCATTGCTGAACTTATTAAAGGAGTCCGTAGCAACAATTAAAAAAACTGCCGTTTTGTCCCCTATTCCAGGACTACTTTTCAATAGGGTGAGCTCGCGCTGTGATGTTGTTTTAACTAGCAACAGTAGCCTTTTCTCAATCTTAGCCAGTTCTCTATCAATATGTTTTTTGTCTAACAGCAATGACTGTACAACCAATTTTGATGGTATACCCAAAACGCCCTCACCATGTAGCTTGTTCTTTGTACTGGTTCTCCTCTTGAGGTAATTCGCCTTTAGGCTAAGTAATTGTCTACATTCAGATTGCATATCGCTAATTTGATTGTAGAGCGGAACCGTATTGTAGATCCCGTAATCACAAATGGCCTGAGCATCTCTCTTATCTGTTTTTATCCTCGATAATTTCATCTGGATAAAACATTTTACAGACAGTGGGTTGACTACAGAAACTACTATTTTATGCTTGCAAAGAAACTGTGAGAGACTGTAATGATAGTAGCCTGTAGCCTCCATAACGACTAAGCTGCTCTCGGGCAAGAGCTTCAAAAATAATTTAAATCCGATAGGTGAATTACTAAACTGGTTGTGACCACTTTTGCTGCCATGAACATCAAAGACATCTTTACTGATGTCAACTCCAAAAGTTTCTTTATATTTATTCATAATAATTAGATTATGAAAGAACAATCATCAATGACACAACATCTTAAAAACGAGGTCTAGACCTCACAGTCCCGATAGGTATCGGGAGAACGTAATTTTAGTAGTAAAAGAGAGGGGGTTTATCCCGAGGCTTCGGGATTGACCAGGTTCTGTCCTCAATGTATATAATAACCTTGATCCTCTCTCTGTTTCTTTCTAGTTTATAATTAAAGTTAATTGTTTTAAGAGAAATCAAACTTAAGATGTATATAAAAAATAG